>CAKPVT010000016.1 GCA_934196125.1 uncultured Streptococcus sp.
GCTTACTTTGTCAAGAACTCTTTTAGCTTTTCTCAAGCTGATAAGCATAAACAATAGCTCTCTTGCGACAGCTCATCCAGTATACTAAACTTAAGATAAACTGTCAACTATTTTTAGCATTTTTTACTGCAGTAGTATTAACTCCAAGTGGTATTTCCAACCCTTAACGGCAGGTATATCTTCTTATGTTTAATTTTTTCCTATCATAAAGTTTATTATGCACTACAGAGGACTTATATTGCCGATTTTTAACAAATACGACAGCTCTTCAGCTTTTGGAAACAAAAAAACATCCAAGATAAAAACCTTGAATGTCTTGAAACGTTGATATAATCGTATTGATTAACGTTTTGAGAATTGACTTGCTTTACGAGCTTTTTAAGACCTGGTTTGAACAAATTTTGTTTGAACAAATTTCAAAAGTCTTTAATATCAATGCTTTTTGCGCTTTTCTGAAAGCGTTATTTCAATAAATTTCAACTAATTTCATCTAAATGGTGTGAATTTTATCCCCAAAATACATGAATTGAGCTGATAAATACTAAAAGTTCACACCATTAGTTAAATTATTTTTTGTTACGTACGTTTTTCTTAGATGATAGACCTCCTAATTTATTTCTTATAGCATTTGAGCAAACCTCCGTTAGAGGTTCTCCTATTGCCTCCTTGTAATTAAATCCCAATAATTGCATAGTCTTCAAAGTATCCTTATTAAGTAAAGCAACTAATTGTTTCATTGAATCTTCTTTCCCATCTTCAACACTAATAAATGAAGATAGCAGAGAAATAACCCGTTCTAAAGTGTTGTGCAAATACTCAATATCTTTATCATCAATATGTACTTTTTCATATTCTTCTTTATATGCCTGAGCAATTCTGATTGCCTGTTCTCGTTCCGAAAGCAACTCATTTACAATTTCATCATAAGTATTTCGTAATTTATCGGCGTTACGTTCTTCCTTTAATGATTGAATTTTACTGTTCACTAGTGTTGTTGTTCCCTTAAATGTTAGAGTTCCCAACTCAATCCCTGCTTTTACTAAAGCTTCTGTAATATATGGCTCCATGCTACACCTCTATTATTTCTTTTCATAATAAAACTATTTTACCATAAATCTACATTTAATATGATATATCTTTTAGTCTCTATCCCTTCGTGTAAATATAACGAGTTTATGGTATAATATAGTGTAATAGAGGCAATATTATACAAGGAGGTTTACCATGACTCTTGATGTAAACAAAGAAAAACTAACAATTCTAGGGGTTCCCTTTGATAACTTTTCAGACTTTGATACTGTCTGGTATGCTATTGGGTCATCAATGATTGAAAATTATGAACCTACCGTTCAAGATGTGATTGATTTAAAAACTTATGTTATCAATAGACGAAAGGAATTAAATATTGGTTAAAAATCAATACGAAAGTTACGAGTATATTGACCCTAATAATCAGTATACTTATCCAAATTCTACCGTCTTAATCAACAAACAAAATATTACTACTATTGAAGCCTATCGGAGCGAACACCTATTCGTTACTAGAAGGCTTGCTGATTTGCGTTTAAAAGCCATTGAAGTCTACTCTATTAGTGATATTTTGGCTATTCATAACTATTTGTTTCAAGATGTCTATACTTGGGCAGGGCAATATCGCAAGGTGAATATTTCAAAAAGTGGTAATCCTTTTATGCCAATACAATCTTTTAATACTGCCGAAACCTATATGAATAACCTCATTCACACCTATCATCAAACTGCAAACTCAAAAGATGAGATTATTAAGCAGTTAGCAAAAATCCTTGATAACCTCAATTATTTTCATCCTTTTCGAGAGGGTAATGGGCGAACTCAACGAGAAGTCATTCGTTCTTTAGCACTATCAAAAGGATATTCTGCACAAGTACGGGTGGAACAAGATGATGATATCTATAATCTTTATATGGACGGAACAGTCTATGGAGACCTAGGAAAATTAGAAGAATTATTTGATAAAATACTTGTTAATCACTGAAGTTAAAGAATTAAGTTTTAAAGAAAAGCTTATGAAATCAACATTTCTAGACTTTTATGTTACTCAAAATGGCGGTTTATCTAATTGGAAAAAGCGATAGAATATGTGGTATAATATCTTTGATAAGTATATTCAGAAATGGAGGTTATCACATGAAACTTTTTCTAACATCTTATATAGCTGGAACTGAGAAACAGCTAAAAGATTTTTTAAAAGATTATGATTCAAGAATCCTATTTATTCCAACCGCAGGTAATGTAGAAGAATATACTGGATATATTGATGAAGGAATAAAAACTCTTGAAAACCTTGGCTTTATGGTCGATATTCTAGATATCGCTCAAGAAAATAAGAAAGAGTGTGACCTAGCTATCGCTTCTTGTAATTGTCTTTGTATATCTGGTGGAAATACTTTCTATCTGTTACAGGAATTAAAAAAGAAGAAGTTGATAGAACTCATTAAACAAAGATTGGCAGAAGGAATGCTTTATATAGGAGAATCTGCAGGAGCAATCATTACTTCTGAAAATATTGAGTATAATTCTATAATGGACAACCCAAACATTGCAACTGAATTAAAGGATTATACTGGTCTCAATCTCTGGAACAAGTTCTTGCTTCCTCATAATAACGAATTTCCCTTCATAGAAAGTACCACTGAAACTATTCATACATACGCTGAAAAATTGGATTTACTACCGATTGACAATCAGACCGCAGTTATTATAGAAAATGAGCAATTTTCAGTTATCAGGTGAGTATGATAATCACTCAATTTATCCATATTTGAAAAACCAAGAATGCGATTAAGCCAATACTTCTAACAGATATACACACATCTTACACTTGTGGAATTAAGTTAAAAATATTTAAACAGCCTATGAAATCAATGTTCCTAGGCTGTTTTTTGCTTAAAACGCAGTTGGGTCTATTAGAATGGTAGCCCCTATTCAATCATCTTCTATACCACTTTTTCTACATCGTCATGCTTTCTAAATTTTTAGCGAATTACTTTAAGGCAAATTTTTTCCACTTACGAATTTTGGTTCTGAATGTCCCAAAAGGAGCTACAGTATTAATATGAATAAACTTATAAACTTCCCAGACCGCATTCTTGGTTGCCCCATCAGCCCATTTGCGCATATGAGGTTTGAATAAGACCTCCTCACCCATTAAATCAATCATATTACATATAGCATACACATTGTCACTGAGTCGAGCTGTGAGTTCTTTAATTGTTAAACCAGCATAGGTGTCAGTAAAATACTGATAGAGCTCCCCAAGTTGATTCCACTTAAAGGTTTCAGTAGGTGTTTTAACCTCTAAACCTCTCAATTCATCTGATTCCCATTTTAATATTAGAGCAGTCCATCCAACCTGATATGCTAGATTCTCCGCCGGTGTCCTATCAACTTCATCAATTCTTACATCCTTCAGATCTTCGGGAATTTCATTGAATTCAGCAATATACTTTTTACATGATTTTAATACTTCTTCCTTAAGTTCATCTTTATCTGCATATGTTCTCATTGTATTCCCTCCCTTGATTCAATCAAATTCATTATACTATAATTATTACTCTTTAATTCTTTATAAACTTGTCTTTTCAAATCGAATTACATCAAGTTCTTTGTCTGATTGGTCTTTATATAACGCAATGAGATTGTCTGTTTTCTTCTGAATATCTTTTTCATATTTAAGGGTGATAAGATCGATTTTATCCTCATCAGACATGGTATTACTGCTTTCCAATTCTAACGCTTGATTGAGCTGCTCTTTTGTATAATTTTTTTGCTCCACCTCTCGCTGAAATTTTGAGTAATCAAAAAGACTTTGTAACAGTAATTCTTCTTCTGCCATACGAGCATACTGAAAGTTATTTGCTAATCTCTCCAAATGCTCTGCCCACTTCAAATCTCCCTTCTTTTCTCCAAGCTCACTGTAAGGAAAAAGTTCATCAACATCAATTTTCAAGGCTTTTGCTATATCTTCAAGGCGCTCCCAACTTGGTTCGGTAGTGCCTTTTTCGTAATTAATAATCGTCTGTTTAGTTACACCGAGTAGAGCTTCCCCTTTATCCATTAACCAAAAAATTAATCGCCTAACTGTTCAACTAAAACGATTAAGTCAAAGAGTAACTAACTTAACACAACAGAAACAGGTATTAGCTATTCGTGTTGAACAGTTAAGTAAACAGATTGAAGATTTAGAGAAGGCAAAAAAGAAAAAATTATTCGGGAAGTGAGCACGGCTAGAAGCACAACGCTATGGGCGAGTGTATGGTACACGGTAGCCCATATTAGCGTGTCCGTGCTTGGACGGGCGAAGCTTACCCTAAGAATACCCCATTACTAATAGGGGGGTACGAACGTACACGAAAGTAGAGCTAAACCCTTGAGACATCTGGCGTTAGAGCTAATCCGTTGAACGTTTCGCTGAAATCCCTTGGGAGAGTATGGCTCAAAGACAATTCTATGTACGTTTAGAAAAGATGACCATTTTGAAACCACAAAGGAGAACACTATTATGTCAAACTTAACACTTACCGATACAACAATCAAACTTGGCGAATTGAATTTAGTACATGCTACACCGCATAAATTACGACATACTGGCGCTACACTTGCTAAGCAAGCCGGAACATCACTTGAAGCTATTTCAGAAGCATTAACTCACAGTGATACTATCACTACCAGAGCTTATGTTAATACTTCAAATGTCATCCCAATGGCTGTCGGAGAAATCGCCTACCGTAATCTTAAAAAGTAATGGTGTGAAAAGTGGTATGAATTTTGCCAAAAAACATCAAAAAACACCCCATGGTGTGAACTATGAAGTGTTGATAAATGCTGTATTGCAGTCGTTTCCTAACGTTTAGAGAACTGGCTAGCTTTACGTGCTTTCTTAAGACCTGGTTTTTTACGTTCAACCATACGAGCATCACGTGTAAGAAGACCAGCGCGTTTCAATGAATCACGGAAATTTGGATCTACTTGAAGCAATGCGCGAGCGATACCGTGACGGATAGCTCCTGATTGACCTGCGTAACCCCCACCTACAACGTTAACGAAAACGTCGTATGAACCTTCAGTTGATGTAACTGCAAATGGTTGGTTAATAACAAGACGAAGGTCAGCATGTGGGATGTATTCTTCTACATCTTTTTTGTTAACTGTAATTTTACCAGTACCTGGAACTAAACGTACGCGTGCAACAGCGTTTTTACGACGACCAGTACCTGTGTATTGTGCTTGTGCCATTTAATAGATGCTCCTTTCTCTCTTAGATAAGTCCTTTGATATCAAGTACTTCTGGTTGTTGTGCAGCATGTGTATGCTCGCTACCTACGAAGACTTTCAATTTCATGCCTTGTGCACGTCCAAGAGTGTTGTGTGGAAGCATGCCTTTAACTGATTTTTCAATCAAGCGAACAGCATTTTTAGAACGAAGTTCACCAGCTGAAATTTGTTTCAAACCACCTGGATACATTGAATGAGTGTAGTAGATTTTATCAGTTACTTTTTTACCAGTTAATTTAACTTTTTCAGCATTGATAACGATAACGAAATCACCTGTATCAGTGTGTGGTGTAAATGTTGGTTTGTTTTTTCCGCGAAGTACGCTAGCAACTACTGCAGAAAGACGTCCAAGAGGTACATCTGTTGCGTCAACAACGTACCATTTACGTTCAACTTGGCCTGGTTTAGCCATGAATGTTGTTTTGTTCATGAGTTCTCCTATACGAATTCGTTTTTGTTTACAAAGTGTGGATGTTCCGGTCCACGAATTATTTGAAAGGTTCCGGGGCCTTACAAATGGGGTAAACAATACCATTTATTATGATACCAAAAAAAGTGGTACCAAGTCAACACTTACCTACCATCTTTTCTAAGTTTTTTAGCGATTTTTTCTTCTTTTCCATAGAAAACGCTTAACGGAATTTACGGGTATTTTCCGCTAAGTGAACTAAGTGGCGTAAAAAGTCATGCGTTTTGGCTTGGTAATCATAAGTCCTGCCTAAATCATAAATATAACCATTGATATAATCAACTTCTGTCTGACGTCCTTTGTTCATATCTTGGTACATTGACAGATAATGCAGAGGACTGGTTTCCGCGCTAACATACCGAATGGTCTCCCATTCTTCATCACGACTATTCAGAGGAGTAATGCCCGCTAATTCGGCAACGTTATAAGTTTCATCAATTAATTGACGTCCTAATTTTTCGGCACCTTCGTAATCAATGAACTGTCCCATACGAATTTCAAAAAGGGTACAAATGGTATTGATGACAGAATTGAACACAACTTTTGTGTAAAGTGTTCCTAAAAAATTATCAGTCAGATTTGGATTGAGGTTTGAGGCTTCAAACTCAGTTATTATCTGCTTTTGAACATCATCGATCGTCCCTGATTGAGCGGCAATATTAATAGAACCAGCACCTGCTTTGCCAATAAAATCAACATTTCCTGCGCCTTTCAAGACCGTTCCAATCAGACAAGTTCCTGCTAAAACTTTTTCAGGCGCAAAATAGCGATTGATTTTCTCAATATGTCCCATGCCGTTCATCCCTGTGAAAACATATTGATTTTCGTGGAAGAAACGCTTGCTTCGTTCGAGTAATTGCGATAAATTCATTTGTTTATCAAAAACGATAAAAACATCTGGTTTTCCTTGGTATTCTTCTGGTGTCTGAATGCTAATTGGAATCAGATGACGATTTTTACCATCACATGATTGATAAACACCACCTTGTTTTCTAACCGTGTCGATTTGCTCTTCCCACGTATCAATAAAATCCACTTGAGCACCGAGGTGTTCTTTTAATAGCAGCCCAAAACGTAGTCCCACTGCACCTCTTCCAAGTACAGCATAAGTCAAAGCCATGTCTTTTCCTCCTTTGATTTTAAAAATTCTATCACTTCATCAGTCGAATATGGAGGAAATTAGGTATAGAATTTTCTTATGGCTAGCTATAAATAAAAAGGCTAGAACTTACTATTCTAACCTTTCTCTATTATCTTGCTTCTTTTCCGATTGAAAAGACGGCTAATGTCCCTGGTCCTACATGTGCAGAAATGACTGGTCCTAGTGGCATGATGAGGACATGGTCAACATCTTCATGTTCTAGTAATGATTTTTTGAGTATTTCAGCACCTTCAATGTCATTGGCATAGGCAACAACGGCTGTGTCATGTGCTAATGATTGTGTTGCTTGAGAAATGACTTCTTTCAAAGCTTTTTTGCGTCCACGAACTTTGGCTAATGGAACTAACTTTCCAGATGGTTCAATCCACAAAAGTGGCTTGATATTTGCCAAACTTCCCATAATAGCTGACGTTTTTGATAAACGTCCTCCACGCATAAGATGATAAAGGTCATCAACCAAGAAATAGGTTCTTAGACGTGGCAAAATATCAATAATCATTGCTTTGGCTTCTTCAAGAGATTTTCCTTCATCACGCGCTTGCGCTGCTAAAATAGACAAGTAACCTTCACCGACAGCAGCAGCCAAAGTGTCAACAATTTCAATAGTAGCTTGCGGGAATTCTTCCAAGACGATATCACGCGCAATCATCGAGCTTTGATACGTTCCTGAAAGAACAGATGAAAATGCCAAATAAAGCACTTTGTCTCCATTTTGAGCATGATGTCGGAAGCTTTCTTCAAATTGTCCCACGTTAACTTGACTAGTAGTTGGTTTGCCACCATTTTTCATGCTTTCAAGCAATACTTCACTCGTTAAACGGTTCTCACCGACAGTTTCGTATGTTTTTCCATCTAATTGAATGGTTAATCCTAAAATTTCAACATCGTGAGCGTTTGCCCATTCTTCATCTAAATCAGCTGTTGAATCTGTTATTAATTTAAAAGTCATAATTCTTCCTTTACTATCAAACACTGATTTTTTCTGACATTTTACCGTCAAATCAGTTTTCATTTCCAAAACAATACTTTGATAATCAAATGATTTTAAATTATTGTACCAAAAAAACTCACATTGTGCGAGCTTCTTTTTTAAAAGTCTGTTCCTGATTAAACTACATATCGTCTAGCAATTGCTTCAATTTATCCAATTGTCCGTCGTTCCAAGGACGTAATTTTGGTGTTGTCAAATCAATATGTTGAGACATTTTATCCAAATCTGATTTGACTGCATTAACACGTTGTTCGAGTTCACGGGCCGAGACACGTAAAGCTCCCTGAGAGAAAACTGTCCACTGCTCATTCAAATCACTGGTCGCAACTTCAACAAGATGACGAGGTGTGTTTAATTCAGCAGCGGTACGTTCAATGTAAGAATCTGCAGTCTCGTCTTCTTCTGTAAAGATGACTTGAATTTTATATTGGTCATAGCGTTGACGAACTCCAGGGACATATTGCGCATCAAAGACACAGATGATGTCAAGATTTTCAAAATGAGCGTAGTTATTTAACTTACGTAGCAAGATATTTCTGGCTTCGTCTAGTTGATTTTTCTTAAACAGTTGACGTGTTTCCTGCCAAAAGGCAATCATATTATAACCATCAACTAAGAGGATTTTTTTCTTCAATTGTTCTAGTCCTTTCATAGATGGCTAGCTTTTTTCGGCTTTACAAGGTTTTAGTCGATTTTATGACGGAAAACTTCGTATATTAATACTGCCGCAGCGACGCTGGCATTTAAGCTCTGCACATGACCGTTCATCGGAATGGTGATCATTTCATCAACTTGTTTTTTGATGTTTTGTGAAATGCCTTTTCCTTCGTTTCCGATGATTAATGCTAATTTACCTGAAGTATTCCATTTGTGAGATGGGGTTCCATTCATGTCTGTTCCAAATACCCAGAAGCCCTGTTCTTTTAATTTATCAAGGGTTTGGCTGAGATTGGTCACACGTGCAATCGGCACATGCTCAACGGCACCTGTTGATGTCTTGGCAACAACTGGCGTAACACCAACCGCACGGTGTTTTGGAATGATAACACCTGTCACGTTTGTTGCATCAGCTGTTCGCAAGATTGAGCCAAAATTATGTGGGTCATTGAGTCCGTCCAAGATAAGAATGAGCGGATTTTCTTCCTGCACAGCTTTATCCAAAATCGCATCCAATTCTGCATAGGCGAATTCTGAAACACGCAAAACAAATCCTTGGTGAACAGCACCATTTGTCATATCGCTAAGTGTTTTTTTAGGCGTCCAAGAGATGGATACTTTTTTCTCTGCTGCTAAGTTTTTTATCTTATTAACATTTTTTCCGCGTAAATCGTCTTGAATGTAGAGTTTATTTCCTGTATTAGCCGTCAAACTCTCCGTTACGGCATGAACACCGTAAACAATGTCATTAGTTTCATTAAATTCTCTGTTTTTCATAGTGTTATTATATCACGAAAACCAGCTCTCATGCGAGAAATGGCTGTTATTTTTATTTATAGCTAGTCTTCTATTTTCTCAACGGCTTGAATACACCAGTCGATTAGTTCTTCGAGGCGTTCGATTTGGCCAGTCATATGAAGATAGCCTATGACTGCTTCAAAACCTGTTGACATGCGATAAGTCACGACATCCGCATTTTTAGCTTTGGTGTGGCTATTTGTGTTGCGACCACGTTTATAGATGTCTTCTTCTTTTTCGGTCAATAGCTGAGCTTCTAACATAAGATTAATTAGCATAGCTTGCGCCTTAGCAGAGACATATTCGGTTGCTTTGCGGTGCAATTGATTTGGCTTTGTTAATCCTTGAAAAATCAAGTGCTTACGAATATACATAGAATAAACCGCGTCACCTTCAAAAGCAAGGGCAATACCATTAATTAGATTGACATCTACCTTGTTAGTCACGTGTCCACCTCACACCATCTTTGGTATCAAGAAGCTTAATACCTTGTGCTGCTAATTGGTCACGAATGGCATCTGCTGTTGCGAAATCTTTATTGGCACGCGCAACTTGGCGTTTTTCAATAAGTGCTTCAATATCAGCATCCAAGACTTCTTCTTCAAACACAATACCAAATACAGCAAGCATCTTAGCAAAGGTATCTTTGACTGCTTGATTATAATTACCTGAATTAATCCATTTTGCCATATCAAAAATGACTGTAATACCATTTGCCGTATTGAAATCATCATCCATAGCAGCTTCAAAATCAGCTTTAAATTTTGCCAATTCAGCAGCATCAGCTTCTTCAGTAAGTGGCAATGTAAAAGTATTTTTCAAATATTTAAGATTAACAGAGGCGTCATGAACAGCTTTTTCAGTGAAATTTACTGGCTTGCGGTATTGTTGTGTCGCAAGGAAAAATCTTAAAACTTGTCCATCAACGTTTTTTAACATATCATGAACAGTTACAAAATTTCCAAGAGATTTTGACATTTTTTCATTATCCACATTAACAAAACCATTATGCATCCAATAATTAGCAAATGTTTTTCCTGTTTTGGCTTCAGATTGGGCGATTTCGTTGGTATGGTGAGGAAATTCCAAGTCGGCTCCACCACCGTGAATATCAATCGTATCACCAAGAATGGTTGTCGCCATAACAGAACATTCAATATGCCAACCAGGGCGTCCTTCTCCCCATGGGCTTTGCCATGAAACCTCGCCTGGTTTGGCTGATTTCCAAAGGGCAAAGTCTAAGGGATTTTCCTTGATTTCTCCTTCGCCATCAACACGACCACTAGCTCCAACTTCTAAGTCAGCAAGTGTTTTATTAGCGAGTTTTGCATAGTTTTGGCTTTTTGCAACGCGAAAATACACATCGCCATTAGCTTCGTAAGCAAAACCTTTATCTACCAAGACTTTCACAAAGTCAATAATTTCATCCATATAATCAATGACACGAGGATTTTTAGTTGCTGGTTTCACACCGAGTTGTTTGATATCTTCCATGAAAGCGGCGATAAATTTATCTGAAAAAACTTTGGTGTCCATACCAGCTTCAGCAGCTCCTTTGATGATTTTGTCATCAACATCTGTGAAGTTAGAAATATAGTTAACCTTGTAGCCTCGGTATTCAAAATAACGACGAATAGTATCAAATGCCACAACGCTACGAGCATTTCCAATATGAATATAGTTGTAAACCGTTGGTCCGCAGACATACATATTAACCGTATTTTCAGTAATCGGCACGAAATCTCGCAAACTTCTGGTCATTGTATCATAAATTTTAATTATCATGTCTGTTTCTCCACCTTTATAGTCATTCTTAAACTATTGTTTAAACTGTTCATGTTGTCTAAAGTTTTGAGGAATGCAAGCTTTGATAGCGTGCTTCTTCAAGTTTAGACGTGTAATATTCACGATTTTCTTCCATGTTATGAATAGCATCCACATCTTTCTTACCGTGAACACGAACAACTTTTGCAGGAACACCGACAACCGTGACATCAGCAGGAACATCCGCAACTACAACAGCAGCAGCACCTACCTTAGCATTTTTTCCAATTTCAATAGGACCAATGACTTGAGCGTGAGCAGAGACAAGCGCTCCTTCACGAACGGTCGGATGACGTTTTCCTGCATCTTTACCTGTTCCACCAAGGGTTACACCGTGGTAGAGCATGACTCCCTTTTCCACAATAGCTGTTTCTCCGATAACAAGCCCTGAACCGTGGTCAATAAAAACTCCTTCAGCAATTTCAGCTCCTGGGTGAATTTCAATTTGTGTCCAAAAGCGCCAAAATTGGCTGTGCATACGAGCAATTAATTTAAAACCATGTTTCCACAAAAAATGCGATAAACGATGTGCAGCTAGTGCTTTAATACCGGGATACGTTAAGATAATTTCCAGAGAGCTACGAGCCGCTGGATCATTTTTCTTAACGATATCTATGGTTTCTTTCCACCAACCCATATCTTCTCCTTTCCTTTATTCATCTTCGTCAATTTCAGACCAATCCACTAAGATTTGTTGGTCGTCAAATGGATTAATGGCAACTCCGACCGTTTCGTCAATGTCATTTTCGCCATGTCCTGGTTGGTAAATATCTGCCAAGCGCCACGTTAAAACACTTCCTTGTGCTTTACGGAATGGCAAACCAAAATCGTTGTGGTTATACCATTTAGCAAAACTTTGAAGGTTTGAGAAAGCAGGCACATAGCTTTTGCCTTCTGGTGTTGACATTGTTGGAAACATGCGATCAAAACTCTTGTCATCACGTGGGTGAACAAAAGCAGGTACTAAATAATATTTATCCAAAACATCTGCGGCGAGATTTTCTTCTCCCATGAGTTTGTTTAGGATAGTTGTGTAAGCATTTAAAAATTGGATTAATTCACTGCTTTTAAAAATTGTTGAATTCCCAAAATCACCTGATTTTTTAAGGTTAAAGCCAATTCCAGTCAATCCTTTTTCAATGACTTCTTTCAAAACATCCAAAGTTGGACGTTCAACCCAATTTTGAGTTTTGGCACTGTCTTGTTCTTCTTTGAAATTTTCAAGATCTTCTTTGTCAGAAAAGACAGGCGTAACCTTTTGCCCTTCAATATCAAGAGCGTAAGGTTGGTCACTCGCCAAAACAGGAATATTGTGCAAAGCATTGACAAGAGCAATGCTATCTAAAAAATTATCTGGTGCGTTTACAAATGCACGCAAACGCAAATCAAGTTCATTTAAATTTGTCATCGTTAAACTCCACATTTACAAAAGATGAGCAAGTCAAAAAGTGATTAGTCGATTTTGTCATGTTTTTCTTTACGATCACGTAAGCGTCCGCCAAATGGTGAATGTCCTTTGTGTTCTTTCTCAGCTTTTGGTGGACGTGGTAACAAAGCCTTCATTGAAGCATCAACGCGACCTTTATCATCAACTTTAATGACTTTAACATCGACTTCTTCACCGACTTCTAAAACATCAGAAACATTAGCCGTACGTGACCATGAAATCTCTGAAATGTGAACAAGGGCATCTGTCTTATCAAAGAGATTAACAAACGCACCGAATTTTTCGATACGAACAACTTTGGCATGGTAAACTTCACCAACTTTAGCCTCGCGAACTAAACCAGCAATGATTTCTTTTGTGCGGTCAATTGCAGCTTGGTCAGATGAATAAATAGATACATTTCCTTCATCGTCAATATCGATTTTAACACCAGTTTCTTCGATAATTTTATCAATCGTTTCGCCACCTTTACCGATGACAACTTTGATTTTATCAACATCAATCTTGATTGTATCAATTTTTGGTGCTGTCGGAGCCAATTGGGGACGTGGTGCTGGGATAGTTGCTTCAATCAAATCAAGGATTTCAAAACGAGCTTTCTTAGCTTGAGCAAGAGCTTCTTTCAAGATTTGAGGGGTGATTCCTTCAATCTTAATATCCATTTGAAGCGCTGTAATCCCTTCACGTGTACCAGCAACTTTAAAGTCCATATCACCAAAGTGATCCTCAAGACCTTGGATATCTGTCAAGATTGTGTAGTTGCTACCGTCTGAAATCAATCCCATGGCAATACCTGCTACTGGAGCTTTGATTGGTACACCACCAGCCATAAGAGCAAGAGTACCCGCACAGATTGAAGCTTGTGAAGATGAACCATTTGATTCCAAAACTTCAGCTACAAGACGGATTGCATACGGAAATTCTTCTAAGCTAGGAAGAACTTGCGCAAGAGCACGTTCACCAAGGGCACCATGACCGATTTCACGACGACCTGGAGCGCCATAACGTCCTGTTTCACCAACTGAATATTGTGGGAAATTGTAGTGATGTAAGAAACGTTTCTTGTATTCTGGGTCAAGACCGTCAACAATTTGTGTTTCTCCCATTGGAGCAAGGGTCAAGACTGATAATGCCTGTGTTTGTCCACGTGTGAAAAGACCTGAACCGTGAACTTTTGGTAAATAATCAATTTCAGCATCCAATGGACGAATTTCATCAACACGACGACCGTCAGGACGAATTTTGTCTTCGGTAATCAAGCGACGGACTTCTTCATGTTCCATTTGTTCAAGGATTTCAGCAACGTCACGTATGATAGTTTCGTAGTTTTCATCGTCAGCGTAGCGTTCTTCGTAAACAGCAATGACTCGTTCTTTCACAGCTTCTGTCGCTGCTTCACGCACTTTTTTCTCTTCAACTTGAACTGCTTTTTGAAGGTCAGCGTTATAAGCAGCGATGATTTCAGCTTGCAATTCTGGGTCAACTTGAAGCAATTCAACCTCAGCTTTTTCTTTACCAACAGCTGCGACGATTTCTTCTTGGAAAGCAATCAATTCACGGACAGCTTCGTGCCCTTTAAGAAGCGCTTCAAGCATGATGTCTTCTGATAATTCTTTGGCACCAGACTCAACCATATTAATGGCATCTTTTGTACCAGCAACACTCAACTCAAGAAGTGAGGCTTCTTTTTGTGCAGCTGACGGATTGATAATAAATTCACCGTCAATGTAAGCTACTTGAACGCCTGCAATAGGTCCGTTAAATGGAATATCTGAGATAGATAAAGCAAGTGAGCTACCAAACATAGCCGCCATTGGCGCACTAGCATCTTCATCGTAAGAGAGAACGGTATTAATCACTTGAACTTCATTACGGAAACCTTCTGCAAACATTGGACGAATCGGACGGTCAATCAAACGCGCTGTCAAAGTCGCATCAGTCGTTGGTCGTCCTTCACGTTTATTGAAACCACCAGGGAATTTTCCAGCTGCATACATTTTTTCTTCATAGTTAACTTGAAGTGGGAAAAAGTCACCTGTTGACATCTTCTTAGACATGACAGCTGCACTAAGAATGGTTGATTCACCATAACGTACCACAGCAGCGCCATTGGCTTGTTTAGCAACTTGACCAATCTCAACAACAAGTGGTCTGCCAGCGAAAGTTGTTTCAAAAGTTTGTTTTGACATATTTATTCCTCTGATATTTTATTTTGATACATCCGTTTTTTACAAAAACCAGTCTGTAAAAGACTTATAAACTCGTCTTTGCATAAAACCACGTATCTCTATCATTTTATCACATTTTATGGGAAATAGCAGAGCTTGTAGCATAGTTTTTTAAGAATACTAAAAAGCAGTTGCCAGTTGACAACTGCTTCTTACCAAAATATGTCATTGATTTACTTGCCAAAGAATAAATCAACGACTGCAATAACAATGATAGGGCCTTTCATCTATCCCTACCATGACTGTTTTCATCTTGACCACGTAAGCCAAGTGGCACCGCTAAACTCTTATATGGTCTAAGGCAAAATCAACTTCTCTTAGTTCCCCTTCTTCCATGACCAACTGTCCATGATTACGGTCTTTTTTTGAAAATTGCAGAGCGTTAAAGAGAATGTAACTATCAATAGCAAGCAAGAGATGAAAAAAGAAATTGCAATTCAGCTAGCGCTTTACAAATAGTTTACCATAAAAGAAGATTACGATTGAAGAATGAGAGAAAAAGAAGACCGAAATCTTCTTAATCACCGCAAGTATTTTTTTCTAACAATGTCAATTATTTATTTTTCAACGATTCTTTGTACATTTTTGACTTCTTACCGTACCATTCTTCAACGGATTTCCCTTCATATTTACGGTATAGTTCGGAATATTTAAGTTTGTAGTAGGCATGTAGAAAATAAGGAGTTCCTATAAATATGACTACTGCAGGCGTTATAATGTTCATTATTATCACTGCAAGTAATATTCCAATCTCCTCTAAAGAGTTTGAAGTTTCCCCTAAAAACATAGAAACCAACCGCTTAACAATAACAGCTACTCCCAATATTCCCATGCCATACATGGAAATCAATTTTGCTATCTTATCAATTTTTCTCGGTTCATGAGACTCATTATACATTATCTTCCGAATTCCTCTTAATTCTACCGCTACCATAAAGTATATTAAAATTATCCAAATCATCATAATGGCTAAAACAATAAAAAATGGTAGATTAGAAAGTAGAAGTCCTATGATTAACAAATCTACTTCAATATATAAAATAATCATGTAGGTATAAGTATGGAATTGATAACGGTAAGGTAAGACAAACGCCTGATTAAAATGTTTTCCTACAATTACGAGTAATAACCATAGACATAATAAAATTAAATATACCTGCCATGTTAAAAAGTTGTAACTAGAAGGTTGAAAATCCAACCCATTTGATTGATAATTTGTTAGTTCAGTAGAAGCGAGCGATAGTAGATAATTAAAACAAAATGGAAAAAGCAAGGTTAATATAGCAGCTTGTATTTTAAAACCAAATGTTGGTGTACCATTAATAACTTTTTTTGCTATTTTATCATGTTGCTCTTGTTGCAATTTCCTAAAGCCATCATTTTCTAAATTGATACTTTCTTCAAAACTTGCATTGAATATTGATTTTTTCATTATAAACTCCTATCTAAACCAACCTAAACTTGATGTCGTCGAATTTATCATATTCGATATGTTCCCACCTATTGATGATATAACATTGTTGGCTGTATTTGAGATAGCTTTTCCAACATTTTTAGTCGTTTCAACTGGATCATCAATAAAATCATAGGTGAAATTCTTAATATTTTTCTTAGCATCAGGTGCTATTAATTGTCCTGCCCAAAGTAATAAGCTGTCGTTACTTGTATTTGAGTTAACTAGACTAAGAAGTATCATTTAATATAATTAGCTATAAAATTAAAACTATTTACTTTTTATTTTCATAATTAGCCATTTTATCAAACTGATAATATAATCTATTGGAAATATAACAACAATAAGAATGATGGAGAAAATAACCCATAAAGACGGAGAATCATTATTTACATTTACACTACCTATAACAACAAGTAGTACTAAGGATATAATAATTTCAATTGTATGTCTAAATAGTGGTGTCCTTATGAAAGATGGCTTTACTTGCCCGACAACTTCTAAATAAGCTCTAGATTTTTTACCGTACCAGTTTTCAAGTGAATAACCTAACTCTTGACGATAATATTCTTGATTTGTATTAATATCTCTTAAAATAAATAATTTTGATAGACATTGGCTATAAACATATACAAATGCCAAGATAATAAATGGTGGAAAAATAGGAATTATTGCCAATAAAATACGTGCAAATATATGATTTAAACCACCTACAAAAAAGTTGGCTAAAGCGCTAATTACCCATAGTAGTATCAAAATTCGCATAAAATATTCTTTTTGGTTAGACGTAAACGATGGTAAATTGATAATTCTCTTGCTTATAATAATAATTATGATATAAATGATAGCAGCTAAAAACAGTAACCAATATACTAATCGAATAACTAAAAATGGAACAAAAAATTGAAAACCATAAAATATAGAATAAAATGTAGGTAAGGTAATTAGCATAGAAGCTAATTGATTCCATCTGTAAGCCTGTATCTTATTTCTTTTTGATTTGATAAACGCTAAAAAATACATAACCCATGTCATAATGGATATCACAACCCACACATTTCCTGAAATCTCTAAATTATACTCTATCGGAGTCACAGCAACAGACAAAGGCTCCCCACTTTGGCTAACTGTCTTACCAAATGTCGGTAAAAAGATTCCTGCAAAAACGAACCATAATATTAGTATTGGAAAACCAAAGATGGGAGTCAACATATTCCATTTTTCCATTCCAGATGATTCGTCAATAATTTTTCTGTACTCTTCGTTCATCCTATTTGTCACCCAAACCAAGACGATACCGTCTTAGCTCCCCCATTAAAGAAATAATCAAGAAATGCTATAATGAATAAGCCCAAGAAACGCTTATTGATAGACTTTTCCATTGAACGTTTAACAAAGGCTTCATCTACAATATATCCACTCTCTTCAAAACTAAATTTAAATAGTTGCATGTATTCTCCTTATCCAAGGTGTCATTTTTTCAACGATTCTTTGTACATTTTTGACTTCTTACCGTACCATTCTTCAATGGAGTAATCAGATAACTGACGATAATCTTCTAAGTATTTTTGTAAATAGTAACCTTGGAAATTATCTGCTCCTAAAGCGGTTATAAAGTATAATCCTAATAACATAACTAAAGGGAAGCCTAGCAACCCTAAGGTTCTAAATAGTTCATTATGATAAATATCACCTTCTCCTGGTAAAAATAAACGTAGAATAAAGAGAAGTAGAATAACTATCCCACCATACTTCTTAGAAAAAGTCACAAAATAATCTAGAAAGCGAGCTAAAGGATTCTTGAAAGACTGTTGACCATAAAGAGCTTTTAAGGTATCTTGTTTAAACCATTGATAGCGGTCAAGTCCGACAAATAAAAATAGTAAGACATAGATTACAGTTCCTAAAATATTTCCCAAAACTAGGGAAGCAGCAATGATACTAAAAATAACTCCCTGAATATAAAGACACCCCATTATGACAAACATATTTTTATTATAATAATAGTAAGATAAAACCCGATTATTCTTAATTTTTCACGTCTCCAAAAGATAATAACACGTTGGTAGAATTCCAATGAGTAGAGGAATTAACATTAGAGTAGCAGCTTTAATAAAATAAGGTCTCCCTTCTGGATGATTGTCAGTATAAATACCTACCCAATATATATAGAGCATAAAAAACAATACAGTAAAAAATCCAAATATCACACCCTTATTGTACCATAAAAGCCTCCCAAAGGGAAGCTTTTATGGTATTGACTGCTAACTAAACAACTAATATTAGAACATATCAATCAAAAGTTGTTTCAATTCTGAAATGTATGGTTGACGTGGGTTTGCTGGAGTACATTGGTCATCATATGCCAAACTTGCCAAACGATCAACTGCTGCATCAAAGGCTTCTTTTGTAACACCATTAGCAGAAAGTTTGGGTTCAACGTCAACAGCATGCATCAATTTATCAATGCGATCGCAAAGTGCTTCGACTAATTCTGCATCATCTTTACCTTTAAGACCAATATAACGCGCAATATCTGCGTAATCTTTTTGAGCACGGTATTCTTCATAACGTGGGTAAACTGAGCGTTTAACATTACCAGATACACCGTTATAGCGGATAACATGTTGCATTGCGATTGAAATAGCTAAACCGTGTGGAAGTCCAAATTCACCACCTGTTTTGTGAGCAAGTGAATGGTTGATACCTAAGAAAGCATTACCAAATGCCATACCAGCAATAGCTGCTGCATAATGCATGTTTTCTTTAGCTTTTTCACCACGAAGTGTTGGGTTCTTAGGATCGTAGTTATAAGCATCTTCAAGATTTTCAATAATCAACTTGATGGCTTCAAGAGACCATGGACGTGTAAAGTCAGATGCCATAACTGATACGTAAGATTCAAGAGCATGTGACAAAGCATCTAATCCTGACCAAGCTACTGTACGTTTTGGCACAGTCATAACAAATTCTGGATCAACAATAGCAACTTGTGGTACCAATTCATAATCAGCAAGTGGGTATTTCACGTGTGTATAATCATCAGTAATAACCGCAAATGGTGTCACCTCAGCACCTGTACCAGATGTGGTTGGGATACAGAAGAGACGTGTTGTTGTTTGATGTTTGAATTTCACAATACGTTTACGAATATCAATGAATTTTTGTTGCAATTCAAGGAAAAATTCGCTAACAGCATCATAACTATCAAGGAATTCATCACCACGGTCAAGATAAACTTCATAAATTAAACGTGCAATCTTAGATGCATCAATAGCAGAGCCACCACCAATTGCAATGACTGTATCTGGTTTGAAATCACGCATTTGTTTTGCAATTTCGATTGTTTGTCCAAGAGTTGGGTCTGGTTTGATTGTTCCGTAAATTGATGTTGCGACTTTTTCATCACGCAATGCCAATTGAGCAAGGACAGTGTCAACAAATCCAAATTGAACCATTCCTGGGTCTGCTACAATCAAAGCACGTTGCATTGGTTCATATTCATCTTGCAAATATGAGATAGCATTCTTTTCGTAGTAAGTTTTTTCTGGTAAGCGAATCCATTGTGGACGGTTACGACGTTTCGCAACAGTCTTGATATTTAAGAGATCGCCAGTTGAAAGATTGTGTGACAATGAATTTTTCCCCCATGATCCTGTTCCAAGTGTTAAGCTGGCTTTAAGTGCATCTGTATAGACATCACCGATACCTCCGACTGAATCTGGTTGGTTAACCAAGACACGTGATGCTTTCACGGCATCGCCATATGTTGCTACAAATGGGTCTGCTTGTGAACCAATTTGGATACCAGCATTGTGTCCTGCACCTTGATAATCAAGAAGCGCTTCAACAATTTCGATACCTTCTTCACGATCTTTAGCTTTGTACACTGAAAGAAGTGGAGACAGTTTTTCTGATGATAGTTTTTCACCGATGTTTTTCTTGTCAAGCTCAAACAAGAGAACATCTTTACCTTCTGGCAATTTCACACCAGCTTGTTCACAAATCCAAGTTGCTGGCATTCCGGCAACGGGACCGTTTACACCATGGTTGTCATTGAAAACAAAGTCTTCAATTTTCTTGTAGTCCTTCTTAGGTACTAAGTAAGCACCTTTATCTTGCATTTTTTGCAACCATTCTTTGTAAACTGGCGCTTCAACGACTGCTGAATTTTCAGTCGCACAAATCATACCATTATCAAAGCGTTTTGATAACAACAAGTCTTCCACAGCGCGGTCAATATGAGCAGTTGCATCAACATAGATAGCACCATTACCTGCACCAACACCCATTGATGGGTTACCTGATTTAAGGGCTGCATTTACCATACCAGGTCCACCAGTTGCCAAAATAGAAGCAATTTTCTTGTTTTGGATAAGGGCTGTTGTGTTAGCGATTGATGGCGTTTCAATCCATTGGACAATATTTTCAGGAGCACCAGCTTTCACCGCAGCGTCGTAAAGAATTTTTGCTGCATGAGCCGAACATTTTTGTGCTTGTGGGTGGAATGCAAAAACAATGGCATTACGTGTTTTCAACGCTACCAAAATTTTAAACATTGTTGTTGATGTTGGGTTTGTTGTTGGGACAATACCTGCTAAAACACCAAGAGGTGCTGCAATTTGAATACTTCCAGAAACCTTATCTTCACCAATGATACCAACTGTTTTTTCGTTTTTGATACGTTCGTAAACGTATTCTGTTGCGAAGTGGTTTTTAGTATCTTTATCCTCAACGACACCACGACCAGTTTCGGCATGTGCTTCTTTTGCCAATTCTAGCGAAGCTTCAGAACCTGCAAGAGCCATAGCTGCTACAATTTTATCAACTTGTTCTTGTGAATAAGTTGCATAAACGCGCTCAGCTTCAAGAGCTTTATCGACAAGAGCACCTGTATACTGCTGGGCTGCTTCTTCAGCGCTCAACTCGTTATTCTTTACATCTGCATTTGTTGCTTTAGCCATTAAGAAAACCTCCTTATAAGTACCCTTAAAATAAGTGCCTCAATTTTGGGGAAGAACAATGAATGAATGACACCAAGATAAAAACAAAGCCTGTATAGTCGTCTAAAACCTCAACAGAGGTCAAAAAAACTCTCTTCACTACACAAAATCAAAGGTTAAGTCCTTCAACTATTAATCATTGTGATGTTCTTCACCAACTATATTAAACTTTTTTCAAAAAAAGTCAAGTATTTTTTGTAAGCTTTTTCATTTTTATTACAAAAGCGTTGTAAGGGGATACAAAAGAAACTCCGCAAGCCTTGCTATATTAATGTTTTTATCACTTTTGACACGATTCTCTCATTTTATTTAATCATCTCAAGATTATTATCGTTTGCTTTCTTTTTTTGTAAAATTTGTCTTTTTAAAAGAAAAATCATTTTGAAAATACAAAAAAGCCCCTTGGAAAAAACCAAGAAGCTTTTAGTTGACTTGGGTGTCTGATTAACGACGAAGTCCGAGTGATGCGATCAATTCGCGGTAACGGTTAACGTCTGTGCGGCGAAGGTATGCCAACAAGTTACGACGGTGACCGATTTTTTTCATCAATCCACGGTAAGTTGCGTGGTCTTTTTTGTGTTGTTTAATGTGCTCGTTAAGGTGGTTGATTTCCCAAGTAAGAACAGCTACTTGAACTTCAACTGAACCTGTGTCACCTTCGTGACGTGCGTATTGAGCAATGATTTCATTTTTTTTCTCTTTTGAGATTGCCATAATAATTTTCTCCTTTTATATTGCTTCATCCGAGTCGTAGGTTTTTGGCGTCTCCTACAACCAAGAAAAAGTTACTTGTCATACGACGGTTCTTATTATAGCAGATTACTGCTGCTTTTGTCAAAGATTTTTAATGTTTTTAGCTAAGGTCATCTAAAAGTTATTTGGAAGTCATCCATTTGAAAAACTTTTTTTCAAAAATTTATCAAGAAAGTCAGAAAAAATGACAAGAACATTCTAAACAACGCTCAGCTATTTTCATCTTTTCCAAAATCAACTATACTGAAATCAAACAACAAGAAAGCGAGAACTCTTATGACAAAATCTTTAATTATCATGGATATTGACGGAACATTGACAAACTCTTGATATAGTCGTCTTTTGGTACCGTCACCAGCTGATTAATCTCCTGCATTTGAAATTGAAAATTCTCCGCAAAATACAAATTCGCTGATGAAGTATAACTGTCGATGATGTTTGCTTTTGACATTTTTTCAACGGCAGAAACCAACGTTTCTGGGTCTGCTAACCCCAAGGTATCCTCGATTGTTCGCTCATAAACCTCTTTTAACCGCAACATCACCTCATAGTGCGTATCCGTTTCTAAAATTGGAAAATCAATATCTGAGACTTGGTGATTTTGACCTTGTTGGAGATCTGTTCGCAAAAGTAATTTCAAGTCATTGACCCCACGCAATCCCAGCTTATTAATCAAGCGGTAAATGGTCGAAACAGAAATAAAAAGTTTATCTGAAACTTCCCTCGGTTTTAAGGCAATAAATTCTTCTGGATTTTCTTAAAAGTAATCTACTAAAATCTGTTCCGTCGGTGTTAGGTGTTCTAGTAATTGTAACCTTTGTATCATTTTTGGCTTAAAAAGCGTGTTTTAAACATCAAGACAAGGCTGATTATTAGGCTAATAATAGCATAAATCACAAAGGCAAAACCAGGTTGTGGATTGATTTTTGAAAAAAGACTTAGGACAATGGCTGCGCTAGCTCCGCCAAAATTACAAAATAGCAGAACCAAAGTTGTCGCATGTCCAATCAATTGTGGCGATATTTTATTTGACACATTGCTAAAGACGCTTGTAACCACAATGCTGTACCAGAACCCTGAAAGCATTGCTCCTATAAGCATTAACCAGAGATTGTGTGCCACACCAAGCATAAACAATCCAAGAGCAAATGGAAGCAAGGAAACGATTATCAGCCGTTTCTTAAAGTGCGCTAATAAGCCTTCAAAGCAAATACCAGAGAGAATTCCCATTAACATCATGCCACTCAAAATCAAACTAGCTTGGCGTGGACTTCCAAGGTGCAATTGGTCAACGATAACTGGAATTCTAAGGCTATTGGCACTATTAATATTAATCACAAATCCTGCCAATAAAGACAATCCGACAATATACACAATATCTTTTTTTGTAAATTTAGCTGATGTTTTTGGGCTAGCCACTTCCGCTACAACAGCTCGTTTTGGAGCAAACAGCAAATAAAACAGTAAAATAAGTAAGGCAAACAGATAAACGATAAACGCCCATGACCAACCAAGCGGCACTAAAAAACCTACCAGAGCTGTTAAAAAAGCATTGCCTAGCACTTCAAACGACCCACGAAAGCCAAGCATTTGTACGCGCTCATTTCCTTGGTAATTTTCGCTAATGATACTAATCGCACGCGCGTTAATCAGACCAATTCCCATTCCTAGAAGCACACGTGAGACAACAACCAACGCATACGTTTTGCCAATAACGGGTAAACTTCCACCAAATGCAATGCATGACAGTCCTAAAATGATACTGCTGCGTTCTGACAGAAAACGGTCCAAGAATGGATTTATCACCAGCATTCCCATAATTGCAAAAGAGGAAATGGAAAATAGCATTTCAACTTGACTTGCAGCATAGCCTTGTTGCTGAAACGTTGCAATCATTTGCGGTAAAGCTGTTGACGTTGAAAAGGTCGAAACCAACATGAGAGACAGTGACAAGAGACTAAGTTTCTCCAAAAGTGCTTTCATACGAACTCCTTACTTGTTTTTTTCATCAAATCAAGTATAATCAAAATTAACGCATAAAAATATGACTTTTGTCACAATTAAAAGGAGATATACGTGTCATTAGAAGCCTATATTAAAGAATATCAGCTAGAAAAAATCTTCCCTACTCATTATTTTGATAAATTGCAAGTCTTGCAACTATCTGCTGGGGATGCCATTTGTCATCAAGGCGAATCATTAACAGCACTCTCTTACTTTGCCAAAGGAAAACTCAAAATCGTTCGCCGACTTTTTAACGGAAAAGAGCACATTCTTGACATTAAAGAAAAGCCAACCCTAATCGGTGATATTGAGTTATTAACAGACCAACCTGTCGTATCATCTGTTATCGCCCTCGAGGATACTCTCATTATCCAATTGCCTTTGGCTGGCATTCGTGAACAATTGCTTGCTGACAATGCTCTGCTTTTAAACTTGAGCAAAGGCTTAGCACAATCTCTCTACGAGCAAAACATTCGCGCGTCAACAAATTTAAATTACACATTGAAAGAACGCTTAGCAACGCATATCTTGGCTATCGAGGAAAAAGGTGTTTTCAAATTAGAATTGACAAGCCTTGCTAATTCATTTAGCGTCAGCTACCGTCATTTACTGCGTGTCATTCATGAGCTGATTGATACAGGAATCATCGAAAAACGCAGGCCCTATTATTACATCAAAAACATGACGCAATTGATTGACCTAAAAATCACTAATTAAGCCTTTAACTTTCTCGTTCCGCATTTTTGTGCTATATTGTTATTATAGAATAAATTGAGGAGAAAATATGTCAGTTATTGAAAAATTAGCAAAACCAAGTCATTTAATCAATATGGATGACATCATTCGTGAAGGCAATCCGACACTTCGTGCGGTTGCCGAAGAAGTAACATTTCCTTTATCTAATGAAGAAATTATTCTAGGCGAAAAAATGTTACAATTCTTGAAAAACTCACAAGACCCTGTAACAGCTGAAAAAATGGGCTTGCGTGGTGGTGTTGGTCTAGCAGCCCCACAATTAGACATTTCAAAACGCATCATTGCTGTTCTCGTTCCAAATCCTGAGGACAAAGACGGTAATCCACCAAAAGAAGCTTATAGCTTACAAGAAGTCATGTACAATCCAAAAGTTGTGGCACATTCTGTCCAAGATGCTGCGCTTGCTGACGGTGAGGGATGCTTGTCTGTTGACCGTGTTGTCGAAGGCTATGTGGTTCGTCACTCACGTGTAACCGTTGATTACTTTGATAAAAATGGTGAAAAACATCGCATTAAACTCAAAGGTTATAATTCAATCGTCGTTCAACACGAAATCGACCACACCAACGGTATCATGTTCTACGATCGCATTGATGAGAAAAATCCATTCGCCATTAAAGAAGGTATGCTAATTATCGAATAAAACAAAAAGCTCATTGTCTTTCGCAGAAATTGACAATGAGCTTTTTTGTGTAACTTGACTTAGTCGATTGCTGATAGAAGGGCTTGAGCTTGTTTGTCAAGGTTTGCAAGAACTTCTTCTGTTGGAACGAACACACCATCCGCCCAAGCTGAATCATTTACACGTGTCGTTGTGATTTCATCGACAAATTGTGTACGGATGAATGGGAGCAAGGCACGATAGCTTTCTGCCGCTTGTTCGTGACCACCATTAGCAAGAATAGAAACCGTAGTTACTTTTTCGTTGATTGCTGACGGACCTGTTGGGTCTGAAAGGTCAATGGCACGTGACAACCAGTCTAGCAAGTTTTTCACAGAACCTGGGATAGCAAAGTTGTAAACAGGTGAGAAAATCCAGATAGCATCAGCTTCTGAAACAGCTTGACGAGCTGCCTGAACAGTTGCTGGAATATTAGCTTCTAAATCTTGTGAAAAGACTGGTACTTGTGACCAATCAAGATAGCTAACTTCTGCTTTTCCTTCAAGCACTTTTTCAGCATTTTTAGCGAATTGAGCATTGAATGAACCGCTACGTAATGAGCCGACAACAAATAGAATTTTTTTCATGTGAGTCTCCTTAAAAAGGTTATTTATTTAGTAATGATTAGTTTTAAAGAAATCAAAGTATCATTTATCACTAAATAGTGCTTTTTATACGCTGTCATTGTACGCTTTATTTTTGATTTTGTAAATTATTTTGCTCACAAGGTTTGAATTTTTTCAAAAGTCGAATGAGTTCTGCTTGTTCGTCCTCAGTTAGCACTGAAAAAGTTTCCTCAACTTTAGCGATATGGAGCGGCAGAGCGTGTTCAATGACCTGGCGTCCTTGCTCTGTTAACCCAACCAGATAAGCTCGTTTATCGTGAGGGCAAGTGGTACGTGTCACCCAACCTTTTTTCTCCATATTTCTGATGACAACCGTCATATTGCCAGAAGTTGCCAACATACTGTCTAGTAGTGCTGCGATTTTCATCGGTCCTTTGGCATAAAGAACGTCTAAAACACCAAATTGAGTTGGTGTCAAATGGTCAACTTTAAACGACTCTGATACTCTAGCATCAATCGTACGAAAAGCTTTTCGCATCACAACCATTGATTTTACAGCATTATTTTTGAAATTCACCATTTCGTCTCCTTAAAAATTTCCCTTTAAAAATAAATGTCATAAGAAAACGAACAAACCACGTCAGTTTTTTCTGAAAGCAATTTGTTCGTTTCTATCCTAGTTTAAGTTTCTATCTTAGAAGAAATCATCAAATAGACTTAATTGGTTATCTTCTGGCATATTGCCAAGGATTCCCATTTCGTCCATTTTTTCAACTAATGTGGCTGAAACGCCACCACGTTTGCGGAGTTCCATTTTTGAGAGGAATTCTCCTTCTTCACGTGCTTTAACAATTTGCTTAGCAACGTTTTCACCAAGACCGTCCATCGCTACAAATGGTGGAATAAGGGTATCACCGTCGATGATAAACTCGGTTGCATCACTACGGTAAAGGTCAAGTTGACCAAATTTATAACCACGTTCGAGCATTTCATTGACAATTTCAAGTGTGGTGTATAAATCAATTTCAACATTTGAAGCTTCGTTATTCTTACGCTTATTAGAAATATCAGCCATGCGTTCTTTCACAGCATCAAGCCCAGCACTCATTGTCTTAATGTCAAAGGCCTTAGCACGGATTGAGAAATAAGCACAGTAGTAGTAAATCGGATAATGTACTTTAAAGTAAGCTACACGAAGCGCCATTAAAACGTAGGCTGCCGCATGGGCTTTGGGGAACATGTACTTGATTTTACCACAGGATTCAATGTACCAGTCGGGCACATTATTTTCTCGCATAGCTTCAATGTATCCATTACGTTCCTCGTCAGAGATTTTAAGCCACATTCCCTTACGCACACGTTCCATAATGGTAAAAGCCATTTTTGGCCCCAAACCTGCGTGCATGAGGTAAACCATGATGTCGTCACGACAACCGATAACGGTTTTCAGCGTGGCAATCTCCTCTTTAATCAAGTCTTGCGCATTTCCTAGCCAAACGTCGGTACCATGAGAAAGCCCCGATAACTGGAGCAATTCGGCAAATGTTGTTGGGTGAGTTTCTTCAACCATACCACGAACAAAGTTTGTCCCAAATTCTGGAATACCAAGCATTCCTGTCGGCGTTCCGATTTGTTCAGGGGTGACACCAAGCACTTCTGTGCCTGAGAAAAGCGCCATAACGTCTGGGTCATCAGCTGGAATATCCTTAGGATCGATACCAGATAAATCCTGCAATTTACGAATCATGGTCGGATCATCATGACCGAGAATATCAAGTTTCAAGACGTTTTCATCGATATCGTGGAAGTTAAAGTGAGTGGTTTGCCATTCTGCTGATAAATCGTCCGCTGGGTATTGAACAGGGGTAAAATCATACACATCCATGTAGTTTGGAATAACAACGATACCACCTGGGTGTTGTCCAGTCGTACGTTTAACACCAGCTGCACCTTGTGCCAAGCGTTCCACCTCTGCTTCTGGATAGAATTTGTCATAATCACGTTCGTAACCTTTAACAAATCCGTAAGCAGTACGGTCTGCCACCGTACCTACGGTTCCAGCACGAAAGGCGTATTGTTCACCAAAAATATCACGAACGTCCAAGTGAGCTGACGGTTGGTCATCACCAGAGAAGTTCAAATCGATATCAGGAACCTTGTCTCCATCAAAACCAAGGAAGGTTTCAAACGGAATATCGTGTCCATCTTTCTTGTAACGTGTGCCACATTCTGGGCAATCCTTGTCAGGCAAATCATAACCAGAACCAACAGAACCATCGGTGATGAATTCTGAATGCTGACAATTTGGACAGACATAATGTGGTGGCATTGGGTTAACTTCGGTAATCCCAATCATGGTTGCCACAAAACTTGACCCAACCGAACCACGCGAACCAACCAAGTAGCCACGGTCGTTAGAACGAATTACCAACATCTGCGAAGCCAAGTAAATCACGGCAAATCCATTACCCAAAATTGACGTTAATTCTTTTTCAATACGTAAATCGACGATATCAGGAAGTGGATTACCATAGATTTCAAAGGCTTTTTGATAGGTCATTTCAGCGACACGTTCTTCTGATTTTTCAAGGAAAGGTGTGTACAAGTCTTTCTTAACAACCTCGACTTCCTCGAAACGGTCAGCAAAATCATTGGTATTCTTAACAACAACTTCATACGCGACATCTTCGCCAAGAAAGGCAAATTCATCTAACATTTCATTGGTTGTACGGAAATGCGCTTTTGGTAGCGGAGCAGGTTGGGCATTTTCACCACGACCAATCGGACGGTTAATCGGTGCCCCTTGCCCTAAACTACGGACAATAATTTCACGGTAAATCTCATCTTCAGGCTCGATATAATGGACATTCCCAGTCGCCAAAACAGGCTTGTTCAGACGACGTCCAACCTCAAGCAAATCTCGGATGACTTGTCGGATACCTTCTTCATCTTTGATTGTTCCTTGCGCCAATAGCGGAGCGTAAAGCGCTGGTGGCATAACTTCGATGAAATCATAATATTTCGCTACTTTAACCGCAGCATCCACCCCTGAAGATAAGACCGCATCAAAAACTTCGCCCTCCGAGCAGGCTGTTCCTAGCAAGAGCCCTTCACGGTGGGCGTCAAGAACCGTTCTTGGAATGCGAGCTACACCTTCAAAATATTTGACATTAGAAAGGCTGACGAGTTTGAAAATATTTTTCAAACCTGTTTGGTTTTGAACATAAATCGTCGCGTGTTTGACACGTGCTTTCTTGTAAGAATCCTCAGCAATCAATTTCGTATTCAAATCCATCATATTGGTTAAATTGTGGTTTTCACGCGCTTCTTTCAAGAAAATAAAGAGCAAGCGACCAGTGGCTTCCGCATCGTAGTTCGCCATATGGTGGTGTTCTAGCGAAACTTGGAACCGTTTGGTCAATGGTCCCAAACCATGACGTTTGTATTCTGGATAGAGATTTCGGGCGAATTCCAAGGTATCAATGACAGGTTGTGTAATGATTGGCATGCCATGACGTTCATAATTGGCATTCATAAAACCAACGTCAAAGGTTGCATTGTGGGCAACTAGCACAGTATCCTGACAAAAATCTTGGAACATTTGAAGGACTTCTTCAATCGGTTTAGCATTGCGAACATGATTATCCGTAATACCAGTCAATTCCGTTGTAAAAGCTGATAAATGATGACCTGGGTTGATGAACTCATCAAACTGTTCAACAATATTTCCCTTGTACATTTTTGAAGCCGCAATCTGAATCAAGTCATTATTGACCGCAGAAAGCCCAGTCGTTTCCACGTCAAATACGACGTAGGTAGCTTCGTTTAACTCAATATCTTGAGGATTGTAGGCAATCGGCACTTTGTCCTCAACGATATTAGCTTCTAAACCAAAAATCACCTTGATACCATCTTTACGTGCTCTGTGATAACCGTGTGGGAAACTTTGCACATTGCCGTGGTCAGTAATAGCAACAGCCTTGTGTCCCCATTTCGCTGCTGTATCAATTAATTCTTCAACCGTTGGCAGCGCATCCATAGTTGACATATTCGTATGAGCATGGAATTCCACACGTTTTTGACCTTCTGGCATTAAATCCTTGCGGTCATGATGAACAATCTCTTTGACATCTTGCACATTCATGGTCAATGCATGGGTGAAATTATTATTTTCAACATTTCCACGAACTCGAAGCCATGACCCTTTGGCAATCATATCGTATTTTTTCAACTCATCATCATCTTTTGCCCATTTTTGCATGGCAAAACTTGATGTGTAGTCAGTCATTTTAAAATTAATAATGTGACGTCCTGTACGAGTTGTTTTCTTTTCAACATCAAAAACCATTCCTTCAAAGACAATTCGGTTTTCTTCTGTTGTGACTTCAACCATTGGTGTGATTTTGGCGTTTTCAAAACCTGCACGGCGCTGCTTGGCACGTTCTTTAAAATCAAATTTAGGTTTTGGTGCTTCTTCAGTTGGTGGCATAGAAGCTTCCAGAGATTTAACCGCCTCATGATTTTCCTGCACCGCTTTTTCCACCATAGCTTCACGGTTTGACGTAAAATCTTCTCGTAAAGCTTGCGTCATCGCTTCATCAGAAACTATGTCAATGGTAAGCTCGCCAAAGCCAAACACTTCAAACTGACGTACTAGGTTAGGCAGATGATTTTCGCGAAAATGGTCATTATTAACAAATGCTGGCGCTTCAATCAATAATTTTGTGCCATCATAAGAGACCTTCAATTTACTGAAAGAAGCCTTGAAGCCGGCGCTATCACACGGAGTATGCTCAAAAGCCTCTTCATAGTAGGCTTGCAATAAAGGTTGGGAAAAATCGACAGTTTCTGCCTGAATATCAAAAGTCACTCTGATATCCGCTTGCTTAAAAGTGTTCACCAATCGATAAGACAATTCACGATAGATTTCAATTGGCAAAATTTCCGCAAATGAAAAATGGAACTCCCAGAGGCGAGATACAGAATGCACCTTAACTTCACGAATATCTGCAGATGAAAAAGCAGAAGATTGTCGCATGTCAAGCGGCATATCGATTTGCTCCATCAATTTTTTAAATAATTCTGACATAATGCGTAAACTACCTCAATTCCAAAAGCTAAATTTATCTACTAAGGCAAAATACACCTATTGGTTACCATATTTTGCCTTCTTTTCTAGTTACGTTATCTCTTAATTTTACCACAAATGAAATCTTTTTTCGACACAAAATAACAAGGTCAAAACTGACTGCTTGACCTTGTTATTATTAATTTTTGGGAACTATATACCAGTTTACACTAGACACAATATATAGTGCTTACGAGAATATCAAAAATACAATATGTTGTTGGTGGTGTAAACTGGTATATAGTTCCCTAATTTTTTTTTGTCAAAATTTCAAGAGTTTCGATAAGGTTTTCTGCGTTAACTTCGATAGTATCGCCAGTTGCTTTGATTTTCACTTCAACGATACCGTCAGCAGCTTTCTTACCTACTGTGACACGAATTGGGAGACCGATAAGGTCGCTGTCTGAGAATTTAGAGCCGACACGTTCGTTACGGTCGTCAACCAAGACTTCGTAACCTTTAGCAACCAATTCAGCTTCAACTTTCGCTGTCAAAGCTTGTGCTTCTTCATCTTTCACATTGACAGTGATGACGTGTACATCAAACGGTGCCAATTCTTTAGGGAAGTTGATACCCCATGCAAAGCGGTAAGCCCCTTTTGGTGTTTTAGAAACAAAGAGACGAGCATGTTGTTCGATAACAGCTGACAAGATACGGCTAACACCGATACCATAGCATCCCATAACGATTGGAATAGCACGTCCATTTTGGTCAAGGATTGTTGCTCCCATGCTTTCTGAATAGCGAGTACCGAGTTTGAAGATGTGTCCAATTTCGATACCACGAGCAAATTTAAGAATACCTTTACCGTCTGGTGAGATTTCACCTTCTTTAACTTCACGAATATCAACGTATTCCGCTTCAAAATCACGTCCTGGGTTAACACCTGTCAAGTGATAGCCGTTTTCGTTTGCGCCAACAACTGCATTGGCAACATCTTGCACTTTGCGGTCAGCAACGATGCGGACATTTTCAGGAAGGCTAACTGGTCCAAGTGAACCAAAGTTAGCACCAAAGACTTCAACAGTTTCTTCTTCGCTTGCAGGTTCAAGGAAATCAGCACCAAGATAGTTTTTCAATTTAACATCATTGACTTGGTCATTTCCGACAAGAAGAGCAACTACTGGTTCATTATCAGCAATGAAGAAAAGTGTTTTGATTGTTTGTTCTTCGTCAACTTTCAAGAATGCAGCAACATCATCAATTGATTTGCAATCTGGTGTTTCCACACGTTTGACATCTTCTTGAGCGACAACTTTTGTTGTTGGTTTATATTCATTGCTTGCCATTTCAAGGTTAGCAGCGTAGCTTGATTCTGTTGAGTAAGCAATGGTATCTTCACCTGAAACCAACCATGATGCCAATTCTTTTTTGATATCTTCTAAAACATCAACTGGAATTTCATCAATTGAAGCTATTGATTTATCAAGAACCAACCAACGGTCAAGATCTGTACGGTCTGGAGTAATAGCCATAAACTCTTGAGAATCTTTACCACCCATGGCACCACCGTCACCAATGATACCTTTGAAATCAAGACCAGCACGTGTAAAGATAGCTTCATATGCTTTACGATAGTCTTCGTAAGTTGTGTCCAAGCCTTCGTAGTCAGCGTGGAAACTATAGCCATCTTTCATGATAAATTCACGTGTACGAAGAAGTCCGTTACGAGGACGTTTTTCATCGCGATATTTAGATTGGATTTGGTAAAGGTTCAATGGCAATTGTTTGTATGATTTTACCGCATCACGGACAAGACTTGTGAATGTTTCTTCGTGTGTTGGACCAAGAATAAAGTCTGATTTATCACGGTTTTTAAGTTTATAAAGGTCTTCACCATAAGTTTCGTAACGACCCGATTCACGCCAAAGGTCAGCATTCAAAAGTGCTGGGGCAAGCATTTCAACCGCACCAATTTTTTCAAATTCTTCACGCATGATTGCTTTGAATTTTTCAATCGTACGGTTAGCAAGTGGCAAGTAAGCGTAAATACCTGCTGAGACTTGGCGAACGTAACCAGCACGTACCATAAGGGCATGGCTGATAACTTGGGCATTGCTTGGCATTTCGCGAAGCGTAGTGATAAGCATTTGTGATTGTTTCATAACAAAATATAACGGTCAAATTATGAAAATAAGTAAGCTCTTCAATCAAACAAGTAGCTCACTTATCTTCTTTTTATAAAAGCCGTATAAATTCCTTTCTAAAAAATAGGTTTTATTTATAAATTATTGTACTACATCATTTAGGCGTAATCAGATATATCTAAAAGAAAACTCGCATAATATCGTTCCAAGTGACAGCAATCATCAAAACAAGCATGATAACAACGCCAACTAGGGTGATATAAGTTTCGGTTTCTTGTTTAAGCGGTTTACGACGAACAATTTCGATAAGGTTCATCAAAATTTTTCCACCGTCCAAGGCTGGAATCGGAATCAAATTCACAATTCCTAAGTTCATTGACAATAGCGCCAATAAATAAAGAACTGAAGTCAATCCATTTGAAGCAGCTTGACTTGAAGCTTGATACATGGCAACAGGACCACCTAATTTATCCAAACTAAAGTTTGAAATCAAGCCTTTCAAAGCGGTCAGAATAGCTGTCGCGCTTTGCCAAGCCATTCGGAAGCCTCCAGTGACCTTGTCCCAGAAACCTGTTTTCAATTCTGGCGAAACACCGATATAGTAACTTCCATTATTTTCTTGTGGTGTTATATCAAGCGTTTCAGTCTTTCCTGAGCTGGTTTCAACGGTTACAGAAAGCGTATCACCACTTGAAATATTTTCAGTTGCTTTTGTGACAGCCTCCGTCAAATCAGACCAATTAGAGATGCCATAATTTTCGATGGATAAGACACGGTCACCACTTTCAACACCAGCTGCCTGCATGGCACCGCCGTCGGTTACTTGAATAACATTCGTTGACGTATCTTGAACACCACCTTGCATGAAAACAAGAAGGATAAAAACAATTGTTCCCAAAATAAAGTTATTCAACGGACCAGCAAAGTTTGTGATTAAACGCCCCCAAACTGTTGCATTTTGATATTGTACATCTAGCGGTGCAATACGGATTTCTGTGCCGTCTTCCTCGACAATAGTCGCATCATGGTCAACAGAATAAGTTTTCGTTTCATCAAGCACTAGACCTGTGATTTCCAACTTATCCTCTAAATCATAAGCTGTGACATTCATCGGAAGAGCGGTGTTGTCCAACTGTTTTTGTGATAAATTAATACGTGTCACCAAACCGTCTTGATTTAGTGTCAAACTGGCAGGTGTTCCAGTCTTGATTTCCGTCGTATCATCACCCCAACCAGCCATGCGTACATAGCCACCCAGAGGTAGGATACGAATTGTATAAGCGGTACCCTCTTTATCAATATGCGAAAAGATTTTCGGGCCCATTCCGATAGAAAATTCTCGTACTAAGATGCCAGACTTTTTAGCAAAGTAAAGGTGCCCAAATTCATGGACAATAACTAAAATTCCAAAAACGATAATAAAGGTTAAAATTCCGAGCATTTTACTCCTTTCTGTACCAGTAAATTGATAATCATCCTAATGATCATTCACTAGCTATTAAGCGACAAGAGCGACTTGTCAGCGTTAACTCACAATCAAATTAGAAAAGACCAAGGAGATGCATCATTGGAAAGACAAAAATCATTGAATCAAAGCGGTCCAAAATACCACCATGACCAGGGATTAATTTGCCTGAATCTTTCACGCCAAAGTGACGTTTGATAGCACTCTCAACCAAATCACCGAATTGACCAAAAACACTAAACAACACAACATAAATAAGCGTTGCAAAAAGATTATGCGGTGTATAGACTGCCTTATCAACAAGCATGAAAATCAAAGCCACAATAACAGCACAGACAATTCCTCCAAGGCTGCCTTCGATTGTTTTATTCGGAGAAACTTTCGGCAACAATTTACGGCGTCCAAAACGACGTCCAATCATGTAAGCACCGATGTCAGTCGCCCAAACGATAAACAAAGCAAATAAAACTTTATCTAAACCGCTGATACGAGCATTAACAAGGTTTTGAAAACCGATGCCGACGTAAAGACTAGCCGCAATCGGATAAGAAACATCGTCAAATGAATAATCATCACTGTTTAAAACAGTTCCAGCCAAGAGTAGAAAAACTAGCAAGCCATAAACTGAAAAACTTGAGTCCAGCGGTAGCGATGTAAAATAATTATTCAAAGGCACAGTAAGAACAAAAGCTCCCAACATCGCCAAAACACCTTCAATTGAGAAAAATTCTAGACGTTTCATGCGCAACATTTCTGCCACACCAATCATCGCTAAAAGACCAGCAAAAACTTGGAAAGATAAGCCTCCTAGCAACAGAAACGGCAGTAAAATCAGTAAGGCAATCGCCCCCCAAATCACACGTTGTTTCATGACATTTCCTTTCTATATTCCACCAAAACGACGATGACGTCGATTGTATTCAGTAATTGCCTTAATCAGCTCATCTTTTTTGAAATCAGGCCATAAAACTGGTGTGAAATAAAATTCACTATAAGCTGACTGCCAAGGCAGAAAATTACTTAGGCGAAGCTCACCGCTTGTTCGAATAATCAAATCAGGGTCACGGTATAAATACGGTAAGTGGTTTGTCATCAAGTGGTTTGAAATCACATCTTCTGTAATGTCATCAGGATTGATTTTAGCTTCAAGCACTTCTTGGGCAATGTTTTTTACTGCTTCTGTGATTTCTGAACGTCCACCATAATTAAGCGCAAAATTCAAAATCAAACCAGAATTGTGCTTTGTTTTCTCGCAAGCACGTTTCATCGCATCAAAAGTATCTTTTGGCAGGCGGTCGGTTTCACCAATAACTTGAACTTTGACATTATTTGCGTCCAATTCAGGGACATATTTATCAAAGAATTCGACTGGTAAATTCATAATGAATTTAACTTCATCTTCGGGACGAGACCAATTTTCAGTTGAAAAAGCATAGACCGTCAAAACGTTAACACCAAGTTCAGAAGCCGCAATGGTGACGTCTTGCAGAGCATCCATTCCTGCTTTGTGTCCCATGACACGTGGTTGCATACGCTTCTTCGCCCAGCGACCATTTCCATCCATGATGATTCCGATGTGTTTTGGAATCTTTTCAAGGCTTATCGCCTTTTCTTTTTTTCTAAATTTAAACATAGCATTTCCTTAAAAGCATACTCGTTATAATATTCTACCATAAATTGGCAATTTTTTCTCCACTTATTACACGCTTTTAAGCAGATTATGCTGGAAAATTCTCCAAACATTGCATTTAAAAAGCCAGACGTTTTTCACATCTGACTTCATGTATTAATCTTTGTTTTCAATAGCAGTATCTGTACTTGCTTCTTCAGTAGCTTCTTCAACAACTGCTTCTGCTTCTGTTTCTGTTACTTCTTCGATAACAGTTGTTTCAGGTTCAACAGTTCCTTGTTCTGTGCGGTTAATAACACGTTTCAAAGCACTCAATTCAAATGTCAAGTAAACACCATCAATGTCTAAAACCATTTTTTGGTTATCTTCATCTACTTCGTCAACAACTCCGTAAAGACCACCGATAGTTACAATTTCATCACCTTTAGCTAATGCTTTAAGCTGATTTTGACGTTCTTGAGCTTGTTTCTTTTGTGAACGTTGCATGAACCAAATCATACCAACCAACACAACCAACATAATAATTGATCCCATATGTTTCCTCCAAATTTATAAGTTCAAAATTTACTATACCAAATTTAAGTTATCAATGCAAGAATTGACCGTTAAAATGGTAATAAAGCAAGGATTCAACATGTGAAATCTGTCAATTTTTTCGCATAAAACACTTGAGTCTGTTCTTTAAAGCCTAATTTTTCATACAGACTATTGGCAGCAATGTTAGCTGACTCAACTGCAATCTGAAAGGCTTTCTCATTTTCAGCAATCAATTGATTCACCAACCTTTTCATAAAATAAGTGCCAATTCCTCATCTGTTAAAACATTAGTCCCAATAATTTCCATAATATCTCCTCTCATAAACCAAGAATAGGACACCAAGTTGAACTTGGCGTCCTAATATATTTCCCTTCTGTCAGTCAATTCATGTAAAATGACGAGCCATTGTTTCAGCTATCACTTCGTTTTTTTCTACTAATATAAGTTCCCAAGATAGCCAAGATTCCTAAACCAATTGCACTTAAAATTTTGGTATCTTTCTCACCAGTCGCTGGTAATTTTTTTGATGCTTTTTCTTTCTTACTTTGCACCTCTCCTTTAGAAGGCTCAGGAGTAGATGGTTTCCCTTCTGGTGTCACCTCTCCTTTAGAAGCCTCAGGAGCAGATGGTTTCTCTTCTGGTGTCACCTCTCCTTTAGAAGGCTCAGAAGTAGATGGTTTCTCTTCTACTGTCACTTCTACCTTTTCTTCTAAACCGTCATAGCTATATACAACGGAATATACACCGGGGCGACTAGTATCTACTGTTCCCGATACTGCGATTTTAGAAAAGTCTAGAGGATTTCCATCATGATCCAGTGCTGAATCAAAATTATCTCTAGCTTGCCAATTATCTCCTACATATATTGTCGAGTTATGTGCAGTTATACTAGCTTTGCTCAAAACATAAGGTTGGACACACTTCCCTGTGAAAGGGGTATTCTGGTCAGTCCAAGTAAGAACTAAATCTCCTGTTTCCGGAACTTGATTAGCACTAGACCACTCCACTTTTCCTGAATTATAAACACCTGTCCATGTATCATTATTTTGTGGAGAAATAGTCGGCGTAGTTCCATTTAGATTTTTTATTGCTGTTTGTACTGAAGCTGAATAGGGTTGCTTGTTTAAAACATAAATTGTTGGAAGTGTAATGGTTTGGTTTGACGCATATAATTTTGATAAATTCAAATTCTGTAAAGGAGTGATATCAGATACGTGATTATCATCCAAGCCTAGATGTAATAACTTCGATAAATCCCTTAAAGGAGTGACATCAGAGATTTGATTCTGGCCCAAAGCTAGCCATGATAAATTCGATAAATGCTGTAAAGGAGTGAGATCAGAGATTTGATTACCAGCCAAGTTTAGAGTTGATAATTTCGATAAATCCCTTAAAGGAGTGAGATCAGAGATTTGATTCTCGCCCAAAGCTAGCCATGATAAATTCGATAAATGCTGTAAAGGAGTAAGATCAGATACCTGATTACCATTCAAGTTTAGAGTTGATAACTTCGATAAATCCCTTAAAGGAGTGATATCAGAGATTTGATTCTCGCCCAAAGCTAGAAATGATAAATTCGATAAATGCTGTAAAGGAGTAAGATCAGATACCTGATTACCATTCAAGTTTAGAGTTGATAACTTCGATAAATCCCTTAAAGGAGTGATATCAGAGACTTGATTTTCGCCCAAAGCTAGAAATGATAAATTCGATAAATGCTGTAAAGGAGTGACATCAGAGACTTGATTACCATTCAAACCTAGACTTGATAAATTCGAAGCGTATTGAAGTCCCGCTAAACTCGCAATACCAGCATCATTACCATTCATGCTTATTAATCGTGACATATCAGCTTTAGTTATTTGTGACACGTCCAATTTTAAGACCTTAGCTA
>CAKPVT010000017.1 GCA_934196125.1 uncultured Streptococcus sp.
AGTTGTACTTTTACTTCTTCCGGACGAATGCCGTCTTGGTTATTGTTGTCATCCCATACCTTAGTCACTGACTTATCAATTACTTCCGGTGTATGAGTGTTTGTTACTGTATAGTTTCCGTCGTTTCCGATTTCCACTTTATCTGTATAACCGTTTGCTACATCTACTTCCTTGACTGTATATGCAATTTCTTTTCCGTTTGCGTACTTCGCAAGGTCGCTGAATGTATGTTTCCATTGATTTGCTTCGTTCAATGTGATTGCTGTTCCAACGGCTTGTCCATCTGCATAAAGTTGTACTTTTACTTCTTCCGGACGAATGCCGTCTTGGTTATTGTTGTCATCCCATACCTTAGTCACTGACTTATCTAGGGTTGGCTGGTAAATGCCAACGTTTTGATGTTTCTTACTATAATGACGGATATTGTTTTTAGTCATTTCACCTAATGTAGGTAAAGTGATGTTTTTAATCACTGCTGATGAAGGTCTACCGTCTGCATTCAAAACTGCATCCGCTTTGGAGTTGATAGTTTCATCTTTTCCAACATTCTTTTGCGTAATGTCATAATCTAAAAGATTGACTGGGTTTCCATTGTCATCTAAAAATTCAACGCGATAATTTCCAGATGTCAAATTTGTAAATTCATAACTTCCATCTGCATTCGTTTTTGTTGTACAAGGATTTCCGTATATATCTTTAGCCAATTCTTCAACGCCTGTAATAGCATTGATTTGATAAAGATTAACTGTCAATCCTTCTAGTTTTCTTTCAGATTTGTCAATTAGTCCATCTTTATTGACATCTAGCCATGCAACACCTGATAATGAACGGTCAACAACTTCTGCCTTGGCTAATGCGGAAGTTAATTTATCAAGTCCATCTGCTTCCATAACAGCTGTGTTTCCATATATATTTCCGCCAAGGTTATTCTCCGGTTGTAATGTGATGTCCAGTACATATCGCTTAAATCTCGGAAGGTTTCCTTTTAATAAAATGGCAGTCGTTCCCTCTGGAAGTACATAATGCTTAACCCCATTTTCTTCCGAATCTGCTGTTATTTTGCTGAATAAATTCATATCCAACGTGGATGTATCTTTTCCACGTATTTCTTCACTGGTTGTCGCATATAATTCAATTTCTGATGGAGCAGTTAACTGTGCTACCGTTGTATATTTGCCATCAAACTTACTACCATTTGAATCTCCGTTATATGGTAATACATCCAGCATCTTATAATTGGTATAATCCAATGTTTGTGTGTTGGTAAACGCAAGTCTGTATTGAATATTCTGTCCTACTTCTAACACTGGTTTTAAAATTTGTTTTGATAAATTCAAAGATTTATTAACGACAAGTGTTGCTGTTGCAGACGATTGATTCGGATGAGAAGCCCATTTGCTACTAATTGTTCTTCCATCGCCAGTTGCTTCTATCTGTGATGTATTCTGTACTGTATGTTTAGATTCTTGTAAATTGATTACATTAAAATCAATTTCTGCATTAAAGTCAATAGATGGTAGGTTTTCGCCCGTCGGTACATTATCAAGTGTGAAAACAAGTTTTGTTCTTCCATCAGCCAACTTTTCAACAGTTGGGATAATTTCGTTATCTCCATAAAAATATTTCGTACCATTTGTAACTGTAAGTTGTTTTGGAAGTATATCTGTTATTGTCACTTTTGCGATAGTCTGTCCATCTTTATTATGTGCAACATTTAAATAAGGTTGCAATTTATAAGGGATATACGTGATACCACTTGACAAATCGAAAGATGTAGACTTACTGTTTACTGTTTTTTTAATTCCTGCTTCAACACCTACAATCAGCAAAGATGCTCCTCGAGTATAGGTTGCATATTTTGAGTTTGCATTGCTGATATTGTGTTCGCTATCATATTCTGCTTTATCATAACGATTATTGTCACGAATATATGCGCTTGCACTATTCAATTTAGGATTATTAGAGTTATTCAGTCTTGTATCATTTACTCCTATATTTTTGTCTTTTTTATAGAAGCTTGCGGTATGAACCGTTTGGTATACAGTTCCCTCTTTTGCACTATCCAGTATATCTACATTAAACCCTATGGAAGCCTCCGAACTGCTGAGTTTTTTAACATTTCTTGCTTCTGCCAAAACAGCTACGCATACACCATTTGGATATTTCGCCTTCAAATCAGCCATTGACGCAAAATATTCTAAATCCTCTTCACGAGTAGCTTCCATTTCATCATCGGAAGCCCATCCAACTCCTCCAGGTTTTGCTGCATATAGCAATCTAACTGTCGCATCTGGATTAAGGGAATTGCTTGTAGGAGTACCGTTTGAAGCAGACGCACTTGGCTGCATAGCTTTATCATCAATTCTCATCAATAAATTCAAGGCATTTAGATCTTTTATATCATCGCCGCTATAAGAGAATGACCCTACTACCTGTATGGTATCACCTTTTAATGCATAGGCATCTAATCCCATTCCTGAGTTATTGCTAGAAAGATTGTCACTCCAGAATTTATTTTGCTGATTCTCTTTTACTAAGTAATGGAACAAACCATAATTTCCCTTAGTAAGTGTTTCATATTCTTTTACAACTTTGTCATTATCCTTAACTGTTTGTTCTGTTGCTGTTTTCTTATTTCCTTGTCCGTCAAGATAAGGAACTTTCATATCTGTGTCGGTGATTTCCAATTCATATTTCTTATTTTCAGTACTGCTTTTTTCTACAGGTACTACCATTTGGAAGTATGCTGTTGATACATATAGATTTCCTTGCGATGGCGTTGGAGAAAGTGGAGTTGCTCCTGCACCTTGATGTGTCGGTGCAACCAAATTTCCATTTTCATCATAAAGACTAGCACCAGAAACAGTGACATCAATTGTTCCATCTGCGTTTTGTACAAATTTCCATGTTCCACCATTGTTAGTCGTATAGTTGTTTGTTGAAGTCTTCCCTGAGTCAGTAAGCGGAAGTGCTCCTGCGAAATAGCCTGTGTTAGTCCCGTTTGTCATATCACGTCCACTAGCGCCAGTCGTATTTCTGTTATTCTCCTTGTAATCCCACAATAAAGGTTGTTGTTGTGAGGGCTTCCCATTTTCTTTTATTCCTGTGTTTAACTTAAATGTCCAATTATCAAATTTATCAGGAATATAGAAACCTTTCTTCCCTTTTTCACTATCCACAGATTTCAGTCTTATTCCTACACCAAAATCCATCAAACGTCCATCAACATTCCCTTTACCTGCATTAGGTGCACCTGCATTCCCACTTGAAAAATCAAATGTATTGTAAGAGTTCATTTTCCCAACATTAACTAATTCTATGTCGTACATTGGTGTGGCAGAAACAATGGCTTTTTCAGTATCCGCAGACATGACTTTTTCTTCCCATTTCGGTTGGTCTTTTAGTTTCACCTTAAATGTAGGAACGACTTCTGCTGACTGGTTCATTCCTTTCACATTAACTTCCACTAGTTTTGTTTCCGAAAAGCTTTGAAAGCCTGCGGAATTACCACCTTTGTACTGATAAATAGATTTACCTGTCAGAACGCATTTCCCATCCACATCTTTTTGAACAATATCAGTCATCCACGCAGACAACACTTCTGTGTTAAAAGAAGCATATTTCTCTGATACATTCAAAGATAGTTCGAATTCAAGATCTGCTTGATTTACCGTTGAATTGATTTCTCCATTATACGTCATATCGTATTGTATACTGTCAAATGACCTAACAATGTTATTGTCTTTTGTTGAATCATTTCCGGGCTTATCATCTCCATCAAAAGGTGCAGTACCTGTCGATGTCCTTTTAACAGATGCCAACTTGAAATTTCTAACTACGTCAGCGTCTTGCTTTGCTTCTTTTTTTGTAGTTTCTTCGTTAGCGTCTACATCGTTATTTTGTATATCGGTATCACTTGACTTAGAACTTTTTTCAATTCCTGTTATTTCAATAGGAATTTCTGCTTTTTTCATTTCTGTATCTTGCACCGACTGGTAATTTACGCCAAGCGAGAAAGTCCCATTTTCTGTCATTTGAAATTCTATGACATTACTAGTAAATTCTCTTTCTTCTCCATTTGGTAATATAAGTGAATAAACAGTTATATTATCTTTTGGTTGAATCGTAACTTGGACATTTGCCGTTTGTTTATCATCACTCAATGTTGTCGTGACTCCATAAACACAAGCTTCATTTTCGCTACTTGATTTATTATTTTCCATAGCAAAAACATTTGCAGCTGGCAACAATAACCCAAGAACAAGATTTAACAGCATAAATAGTGCGGTTACTCTCTTTCTAATTTTCATATATACCTCTATACCTCCTCGTAAAATAAGTTTATGGGGATTTTTCAATCCCAAGTGTTCACAATTTTTATATTATCCAATTAGAGTGGGATAAAAGCTGAATCAGCTAATACATTTTATGCTAATTAGAATATATAATAAAATGTATTTATAATTATATTACCCCCCCCCCCCCCCGAAAAGTCAAGTATATCAGTGCTTTTTTTATAAACAACCGTTTTTTTGTCATAAATAACAGCCTTTTTGTCATATGTGATGTTTTAATTTTTTCCAATCAAAATAGAGGCTAGCATGTAGCCTCTAATAAGGTATTATCTTAAATTATCCTAAATTTTCTTGATAAGCGTCTTTTTCTTAAATATTTGCCCAAACAGACTCAAGAATATTCGTTTGGTCGCGGTCTGGTCCAACTGAGAATGTTGAAATGCGAACACCAACAAGTTCACCAACACGACGAACGTAGTTACGAGCATTTTCTGGAAGCTCGTCAAGGCTACGGCAACCTGTGATGTCTTCGGACCAACCTGGTAATTCTTCATAGATCGGTTTACAACGTTTCAATTGTTCAAGACTTGCTGGATAATGGTCAATGCGCTCACCGTCAAGGTCGTATGCCACACAGATTTTGACCGTATCAAGACCTGAAAGAACGTCGATTGAGTTAAGTGACAAGTTTGTGATACCAGATACACGGCGGCTATGGCGCATGACAACTGAGTCAAACCAACCAACACGACGTGGACGTCCAGTTGTTGTCCCATATTCGTGACCAACTTCTCGGATGCGGTCACCAACTTCGTCTAAAAGTTCAGTTGGGAATGGTCCGTCACCAACACGGCTTGTGTAGGCTTTACATACACCGACAACCTTGTTGATTTTACTTGGACCAACACCAGAACCGATTGTTACACCACCAGCGACTGGGTTAGATGATGTTACAAATGGGTATGTTCCTTGGTCAATATCAAGCATGACACCTTGTGCACCTTCGAAAAGGACACGTTTCCCAGCGTCAAGAGCATCGTTCAAGATAACTGATGTATCTGTAACGTAATCTTTGATTTGTTGACCATATTCATAGTATTCTTCGAAAATATCTTCAAATTTGATTGGTTCGCATTCGTACATTTTTTCGAAGAGGCGATTTTTTTCTTCCAAATTCACGCGCAAGCATTCTGCAAAGATTTCTTTGTCCAAAAGGTCAGCAATTCGGATACCGACACGTGCTGCTTTATCCATGTAAGCAGGTCCGATTCCTTTATTTGTTGTCCCAATTTTATTATCACCCTTAGAAGACTCTTGCAAACGATCAAGTTTAATGTGATATGGCAAAATAACGTGTGCACGGTCAGAAATACGAAGGCTATCTGTCGTAATTCCCTCATCATGCAAGTATTTCAATTCAGTTACCAATGATTTGGGATTGACAACCACACCATTTCCGATAACAGAGATTTTCTCTGGGAAGAAAATACCTGACGGAATCAAATGCAATTTAAATTTCTTACCGTCAATAACGATAGTGTGACCTGCATTGTCTCCACCTTGATAACGTGCAATCACTTCAGCATCTTGAGACAAGAAGTCTGTGATTTTACCTTTTCCTTCATCACCCCATTGGGTACCAACAACTACTACTGATGTCATATTCTGTTCGATATGGATACTAACATTTATACAGCGAGCAAATAAAAACGATACTAGCTAAAACAACGCGTCACGTATCTATCTCCAAGCTATAAAATTGTATCTTCATCCTTTCTTGTACAACATGGCAGGAATCTCACCTGCGAGTTTGTCTTACAATTTATTATATGAAATTTCTGACTTTTTTTCAATATTTGATGACAAAATATTATTTTTCCCGAACGTTTTTTGATTTTTTGACAAAAACAGCTTTAAACAAATACTTTTTCGACCTTCCGTTAAAAATTCATCCAGCAATCCTTTTCCACAAATGCAACAGTTACTTTATTTCCTGAAAAAATGCCTGAAAAATCTGGCAAAACGTGTCAAAAATCTTGCTTTTTTAGCAACTTTTCCCTAGAATAGTTTTATATTTATGAAAAACGACCGACTATTTTTTATTTTGACAAGATATTTATCACTAAAGAACTGTTAGATTAATGAGGAGATTGCCATGAAATTGAATGGATTATTACAAAAATCACCCGCGAATCTCCCTATCCTTCAAGCAACTTTTGGCTTAGAAAGAGAGAGTCTTCGCATTAGTAAAATAAATCACAGAGTTGCCCAAACTAAGCACCCTAAATGTTTGGGAAGTCGCTCATTTCACCCTTACATTCAGACGGATTACAGCGAGCCACAGGTGGAGTTAATCACTCCGATTGCCAACTCTACCAATGAAGCCCTACGTTTTCTTGGGGCTATCACAGATGTCATTGGGCGCTCAATCAACAAAGATGAGTACTTTTGGCCTTTGTCAATGCCACCGAAACTATCGGCAGATGAGATTGCTATTGCCAGTCTAGAAGATGACTGGGAACGCCAATACCGCGACCATTTAGCAAAAGTGTATGGCAAGATGCTTCAATCCATGTCTGGAATCCATTACAACATGGAGCTTGGGGCTGACCTTGTGACTGCTCTTTTTGAAGAAAGTGACTATACCTCTCTAATCGCCTTTAAAAACGATCTCTACCTCAAATTAGCTCAAAACTTCCTACGTTTTCGTTGGTTATTGACTTATTTGTATGGGGCTTCGCCAATAGCAGAGCAGGGATTTCTTGACAAACCACTTGATAAGCCTGTTCGCTCACTCCGCAATAGTCACCTTGGCTATGTTAATCATGACGACATTCAAGTATCCTACCAAAGCCTTGAACGTTATATTTCTGACATTGAACATTATGTCAATTCTGGTCAACTCATTGCTGAAAAAGAATTTTACTCAGCTGTCCGACTTCGTGGCAGCAAACACAATCGCGATTATTTAAAAAAAGGCATTACTTACCTTGAGTTCCGTTGTTTTGATATCAATCCTTTTGACAATTGTGGCATCACCCAAGAGACACTTGATACGGTGCACCTTTTCTCCTTGGCACTCCTTTGGTTAGATGATAGCTCTGCTATTGACCAAGATATTGCTGACGCAAAAGCGCTTAATGACCGCATCGCTCTTAGCCACCCACTTGAGAACTTGCCACAAGAAGCACCTACTGACCTTATCCTTTCTGCCATGCAAGCGGTCGTTGAACACTTTGATTTACCAGAGCGTTATCACACCCTACTCAAAAATGTCAAAGTACAGATTGAATGCCCTGAATTGACCATTGGTGGACGTTTAGTGACAGAAATTGACCACCTCTCTTTGGAAACATTTGGGCAAGAAAAAGGGCAAGCCTATCACGACTATGCTTGGCATGCTCATTATGCCCTCAAAGGCTATGAGAATATGGAACTTTCCACTCAATTATTACTTTTTGATGCCATTCAAAAGGGAGTAAACATTAGTATTCTTGATGAAAATGACCAGTTTCTCAAACTTTGGCATGGTGACCATGTTGAATACGTCAAAAATGCCAATATGACTGCCAAAGATAATTACATTACACCACTTGTCATGGAAAATAAGGTAGTCACGAAGAAATTGCTAGCACAAGCAGGTTTCCCAGTCCCAGCTGGACAAGAATTCGACGACAAAGATGCCGCGCTCCGCTATTTTTCACAAGTCAAAGACAAGGCTATCGTTGTCAAACCAAAATCGACTAACTACGGACTAGGTATCTCAATTTTCAAAGAACCTGCTGACCTTGATTCTTACCAAAGTGCTCTAGACATTGCCTTTGCTGAAGATGACACGATTTTAGTTGAAGAGTTTATCTCTGGAACTGAATATCGCTTCTTCGTTCTTGATGGTAAATGCGAAGCGGTGCTTCTGCGAATTGCTGCTAACGTGGTTGGTGATGGTACACATACGATTGCAGAATTGGTTGACCTTAAAAATCAAAATCCACTCCGTGGCTACAATCACCGTTCACCACTTGAAATCATTGAACTAGGCGACATTGAACGCCTCATGTTAGAGCAACAAGGATACACACCAGATGACATTCTCCCTGAAGGTGTCAAGGTTGATTTACGCCGTAACTCTAACATTTCAACTGGCGGTGATTCAATTGACATTACCGAAACCATGAACAAATCTTATCAACAACTAGCAGCTCAAATGGCTAGCGCTATCGGTGCTTGGGTTTGTGGGGTAGATTTGATTATTCCTGACGAAAATCTCAATGCTAGTAAAGAAGAGCCAAACTGCTCGTGTATCGAGCTGAATTTCAATCCAGCAATGTACATGCACACTTATTGCCACGCAGGAAAAGGGCAAGCATTGACACCAAAAATCCTAGCAAAACTCTTCCCAGAAATCTAAAAAAATTTCTGTCACACCTGTAAACAAAAAATCTGTCTCAAAGTACAGTCATTACTTGTCATCAAGCACCATTTTGCGATAGAATAAATACAAAATTAGATAGAAATGGACTGACTAACATTATGCCACGTTATGGTAGACCTCCAAGAGGCGGAAACGGTATTTTCACCGCTATTATCGGAGTTATTATTCTTATTGCTTTGCTTGAGAGCCTTTTAGAAATCATTTTACCTATTGTTCTTATTGCAGGGGTTGGGTATGGTGTTTATTATTTGACAACTAAGCAGACACGACTTGAAAAAGTCAATACCGAACAACGTTTACAAGATTTAAAAGATAGTATTAGACTGGCTGACCGCCAAGTTAAACTTTTGGATAATTACCTTGATGAAAAAGATTACACGCAATATGTTGTCGTTGCGCGCCAGCTATTGCCCAAAATCCGCAACATCTAAACTAAACTCACCGACTTAAAATCTAAAATGGACCTCAAAATCTCTAAACGTATCCTTCAGAAAGCAGAGAGGGTTGCGGAAGATATCTTGTTGCAACTGGAAAAATTGGACGTTTCACCAACAACACCGAAAGCTTCAGGTGAAGAAAAAGAATTGCTTCAATACGCTCCCAAGTTGACCAAGTTTTACAACAACATTCAAAAAGACCACTTAACCATTCTGGAAAAGATTGAAAATGCGGATAACAATGAAGAATTAACCGCTCTTCACGAAGCAGACATGGAACGTTTTCGAGATATTTTAGAGGGTTATCTCAAAATCAAAAAATCTCCAAAAGATTATTACAATGCCGAGGAACGTTTGCACAGGCCAAAACAGCTATGGAAAAATTTGATTTGGCATTAGACGAAACCTTGAGAAAACTGAACGAAAGTGATTTAAAAGACTTTGATATTAGCATTCGTATGATGGCTGACGATGACACAAACTTATAATGTTGCCTTGCACACAAAGAAGAATTCTAATGGCTGATACTTTCAACTTTGATATTGATAAAATTGCTGAAAATGCGATTACAAAAACAGATAAAACAACTGAAATTATTGTTTCAAGCGACACCAGCTCAACAGGACAAGTCTCATTACTACGACAAATTGTCACCTGAACAACAATCAGCAATTACAGCTAAAGCACCTGCTTTGGTCGATAATTTCGTTGCTGACCAAAATGCTCTTCTTGATTTTGGAAATTCAGCTGTTGAGGAAGTCAACACGACTGTCAATCGCATTTTGTCAGAGCAAAAGAAACTTGAAATTCCTCAAGTAGATGAATTGCTCAAAAACACCAACCGTGAACTAAACGGCTTTATCGCCAAATACAAAGACGCTAAAACTGCTGAGCTTGAAAAGAAAGACGTCACACCAGAAAACGACTAAGAGAATCGCCTAGTGTAATGCGAGCAACTCGCTATCAACTAACTACAACATCATAAAAATTACCAACTGCCTTGCTCCTCACTTTCAGGAATAGGGCAGTTTTACTTTTCCAAACAAACTACCAGACTTAAAGCCCTGATTTTCTCTCAGATGATTACGCTTTTACCAACCACAATACTAGCCCATCAAATTTGCTTTGTGTTATAATGTTCTTATGGATAAACTTATAAAATCAATTTCAAAATCTGGTTCTTTCCGTGCTTATGTGCTTGATAGCACTGAGACGGTTAGAACTGCACAAGAAAAACATCAAACACTTTCTAGCTCTACTGTTGCCCTAGGTAGAACACTTATTGCCAATCAAATCCTAGCTGCCAATCAGAAAGGGGACAGCAAAGTAACCGTCAAAGTTATTGGTGATAGCTCACTTGGTCACATTATCTCTGTGGCTGATACTAAAGGACATGTCAAGGGCTACATTCAAAATACCGGCGTTGATGTTAAGAAAACCGCTACTGGCGAAGTCATGGTTGGACCGTTCATGGGTGCTGGTCAATTCGTTGTCATCACAGACTACGGTACAGGTAACCCTTATACTTCTTCAACACCACTTGTCTCAGGTGAAATCGGTGAAGATTTGGCTTTTTATTTGACTGAATCTGAACAAACACCTTCTGCCGTTGGGCTTAACGTTCTTCTCGACGACAATGACAAGGTCGAAGTCGCTGGTGGCTTTATGTTGCAAGTCCTTCCAGGTGCTTCTGAAGAAGAAACCAACCGCTATGAAAAACGTATCCAAGAAATGCCTGCTATTTCAAAACTTTTGGAATCTGACGACCACGTTGAAGCTCTTTTAAAAGCAATCTATGGCGAGGATGGGTACAAAGTCCTTGCTGAAGAAGAAATCGGCTTTAACTGTGACTGTTCACGTGAACGTTTTGAAGCTGCTCTTGTCACTCTTGGCAAAGAAGAACTCAAAGCCATGAAAGACGAGGACCACGGTGCCGAAATCACTTGCCAATTCTGCGGTAAAACTTACAACTTCACCGAAAATGACTTGGAGGGATTAATCAATGACTAAACTCAGCTCATCATTTATGATTGGTGATGTTGAAATTCCTCACCGTACGGTACTAGCACCTATGGCAGGAGTGACAAATTCTGCCTTTCGTACGATTGCAAAAGAATTTGGAGCTGGCTTAGTTGTCATGGAGATGATTTCTGAAAAAGGTCTCCTCTACAATAACGAAAAAACTCTTCACATGCTTCACATTGATGAAAATGAGCATCCAATGTCAATCCAATTATTTGGTGGTGACGCAGACGGACTTAAACGTGCAGCTGAATTCATCCAAGAAAATACTAAAGCTGACATCGTTGATATCAATATGGGCTGCCCTGTGAATAAGGTTGTCAAAAATGAAGCAGGCGCAAAATGGCTCAAAGACCCTGATAAGATTTATCACATTATCAATGAAGTCACTTCTGTTATCGATATTCCATTGACTGTCAAAATGCGGACTGGTTGGTCAGATAGTGAGCTCGCTGTTGAAAATGCACTTGCTGCCGAATCAGCTGGAGTTTCTGCCCTTGCTATGCATGGACGTACACGTGAGCAAATGTACACTGGAACATGTGACCACGAGACACTTGCTCGTGTTTCAAAAGCCATTACCAAAATTCCATTTATTGGAAACGGTGATGTCCGTAACGTTCACGACGCTAAATACATGATTGAAGAAATCGGTGTTGATGCTGTTATGGTTGGACGCGCAGCCATGAACAATCCATACATCTTCACCCAAATCAATCATTACTTTGAAACAGGCAAAGAACTGCCAGACCTTCCATTTGTCAAAAAATTGAACATCGCAGAAGATCACCTCAAACGTCTCATCGACCTCAAAGGTGAAAAAATCGCTGTCCGTGAATTCCGTGGTTTAGCCCCACACTACCTCCGTGGTACCGCTGGCGCTGCTAAAATCCGTGGAGCTGTCTCACGCGCAGAAACCATCGACGAAGTCAAAGAAATCTTTAACAGCTTACGATGATTGGGAAATGTCACCGATAACAAACCCAAAAACAGCTGCTAAGTTTAACTTAGCAGCTGTTTTTATTTTATTATTAAGCAATATTAAATTTGAGTTGCCCTTTAGAAACGCCGATTTTAAGGGTATTTCCACTTGCCAATTCGTCTGATAGAATAAGCTCTGATAATTCATCTTCAACTTTATCTTGCAGAGTACGGCGGAGCGGACGAGCTCCCATTTCTGGGTCGTATCCAATTTCGGCTAAATATTTCAATGCTGATGGTTGGAATTTTAGCATAATATCTTTTTCAGCTAGTGTCGCAATCAATGGTTTAACCATGATTTTCACGACATCACGCATATTTTCTTGAGTTAAGTTGTGGAAAACAACCTTTTCATCAATACGGTTGATGAGTTCAGGTCGGTAAGCTTTTTTGAGTTCTTCCATGATGCGTTTTTGCATTGCCTCATAATCATGAGCCATATCACGCGCACCAAAACCAACTGTCTTTTCATCACGCAAAGCGGTTGCTCCAAGATTTGATGTCATGATGATAATCGTGTTTGAAAAATCAACTTTACGACCACGACTATCCGTCAGCACACCGTCATCCAACACTTGGAGAAGCACATTGAAAATATCTGGGTGGGCTTTTTCAACTTCATCAAATAGAAGCACAGAATAAGGTTTGTTGCGAACTTTTTCAGTCAATTCGCCACCTTCTTCGTAACCGACATACCCTGGAGGAGCTCCGTTAAGACGGCTCGCCGCAAATTTTTCCATGTACTCAGACATATCAAAACGGATAAGAGCAGATTCATCATCAAATAGCAGTTCTGCTAGTGCTTTAGCCAACTCTGTTTTACCAACACCCGTTGGCCCCAAGAACATAAACGACCCAATCGGACGTTTGCCTGTACGAATGCCCGCTTGATTACGACGAATAGCACGACTAATCGCTGAAATAGCTGAATCTTGGCCAATCACACGCTTATGGAGTTCTTTTTCGAGGTTCAAATATTTCTTACTATCTGCCTGTGTCATTTTCTCAACGGGAATACCTGACAAACGACTGAGCGTTGCCATAATATCATCTTCTGTCACAGCAGTTGGTTTACGATTTGGCTTCTTGCGTGACTCTTTCAGCAATTTCGTTGCCAATTTGAAATCACCTTCTAAAATAGCTTTATCAGCAGGTGTCAAAGTAGCTGGCGCTTCTTTTTTCACCAAACCTTGAACCGTTGCACTTGCTTCATCAAGCAAATCAATCGCTGAATCAGGAAGATTTTTACTTGTCAAATAGCGATGCGCAGCTTTGACAGCCGTTAAAACAGCTTCATCAGAAATCACCACATTATGAAAATCTTCATATGATTTCTTTAGTCCAAGCAAGATTTGGTAAGCATCTTCAACACTTGGTTCTTCAATGGTAATCTTAGCAAAACGGCGAGAAAGCGCCACATCTTTTTCAAGATGTTTTTGATATTCTTCTTGCGTTGTCGCACCAACCATATGAAGTGTACCACGCGCAAGCGCTGGTTTTAGAATATTAGCCGCATCCAAAGTGCTATCAATTCCAGAGCCTGAACCCATAATCGTATGCACTTCATCAACGAAAAGAATAATATGACCGTCTTCCTCAATATCTGAGATGATTTGGTTCATGCGTTCTTCAAAATCACCACGGAATCGCGTACCAGCCACAACGCTCATCATATCAAGCTCTAGAACACGCATGTCTTGGAGTTCATACGGAATCGCACCATTGACAATTCGCTGTGCCAAACCGTAAGCAAGAGCCGTTTTACCAACACCAGCTTCCCCTACTAAAACTGGATTGTTTTTCGTTTTACGACTGAGCACCTGCACCAGACGAGAAATTTCTTTTTCACGACCGATAACAGGTTCTAATTTTCCTTGACGTGCCATCTCTGTCAAATCACGCGTGAAATCTGACAAATCCCCCGCTGTTGACTGTGGTTTCATCATTTCAGAAAAAGTACCGCCCATTGTCGATTTTTTCGGCTTACGAAGTTCATGAATAGCTTTGATATTTTCCTTTGTAAAACCAGCATTACGTGCCAAACTCTTACGCAAATCAATCAAACGAGCAGCGTCACCATCTTCTTTGTTTTTAAAACCAGCAACTTCTAACAAACGTGTGGCAAATAAATCAAGGTTTAACAACATCGCATAAAGCACGTGTTCTGTTCCGATTTCATTACCACCAGTCACTTGACAAATAGACTCAGCAAATGCTAAAACATCACTAAGAGCTTTAGATTGTTCCACAAAATGAACTCTGTCAACATCCGTTAGCGGTGATTTCCCAATGGCTAAAACAGCTGCCGCTTCATATTCTTCATAGGCGATTTTAGTTTGGTATTCTGCAAATGTTAGCCCTGCGACTGAGTCATGAATAGCAACCATGGCTAAAAGGACGTGCCAACTTTCTAAATATGGGCTTTCAAAACGCGCTGCTTGGTATTGAGCAACACTGAACACCTCTTGCATTTTTATCGAATACTCACTCATAAATGGAATCCTTTTCTATCTAATCTTTGTAAAATTTTCCGCAACATACGTGCCCTAATCTCTGGAGCATCTTTGCCAAGAACATCATCCGAAGCCGTTGCTAAAATCAAATTTCCTTCACGTTCAGTAATGATTTTTTCATCAAACAGCAACTGAATCAAATCCATGAAAACCTGCTCACTAATACGGTCACCAATGTTTGCCATAAGATTCCCAAACATTTGATGTTGATCTGAAAAACGCACTCTGGCAATGCGGATATAACCTCCGCCACCACGTTTACTTTCGACAGTATAACCACGACTTTCCGTGAAACGCGTTTTAATCACATAATTAATCTGGCTAGGAACAACTTGAAAGGTATCTGCCAAATTTGACCGCTTAATTTCAGCAATACCTGATTGGGCAAGTAATTGCTTAATGTATTCTTCAATACTATCAGATGTATTTTTTGCCATTAGCTTCCTCCTTTTCAAGATTAATGATCATTTCCAAATGGACTATCTTTGACTATAACTGACTATCATTATAACAAAAATATCCTTTTTAGGGGAGAATAAGCCCTACTAATTTAGATAAATTTAACATCTCCATCTCGAGTTTCATAAAAACAAAGGCAATCTATCCAATACAGCATTTTGAGCGAATTCAGCAAGCAAAAATTGAGTGCTCTAACACCCCAATTGTGTGCGCTTTGGCAACTAAAAAAACTCCAATCGCCTGCGAAAGGAGGGGTGTTAGTATATTGTGCCAAGCTCTTCTTTTGGTTATCGTTCGCAATATAGTTAACTATGTTGTGATTCCTCTAGCACGGCTATTTGGAACGAAATGGATAGAGAAGCATTTTGATGATAACAAAAAATAGTTGTCCTTCTCTGAGACGTTGCAAGGTTGTTATCGATGATAAAAAGTACCTTGGCTTTGGCTGGCAAGGTGCTTTTCTTGTGTTCAGATATTACTCTGAAATTCCCCTTGCTGTTGCCATTCTTCTAGCATGAGTTAATACTCCTGTCAAAGAAAGGCAATCAAATAGCCAATCACACAAGCATAATGCCATTTTCAGCCCAAAATAAGGCAAAAGAATTTCAACGAAAGACAGATTTTAGTTGTGTTTGCTCAAGAGATAGGATACAATAAAATCTGTAACAAATGAAAGGTTTCAAGTAAATGAACTATATTATTACATTTTTGATTGCCATGGTTCCTCTTGTAGAACTTCGTGGCGCTGTTCCTTATGCAATCGCCACTGGTATTCCAATGTGGCAAGCACTTATTATCGGGGTTGTCGGCAATATGCTTCCCGTCCCAATTATCTTCTTCTTCGCACGTCATGTTCTTGAATGGGGAGCAGATAAACCAGTTATCGGTGGTTTCTTTACTTGGTGTTTGAAAAAAGGTCACAACGGTGGTAAAAAATTAGCTGCGACTGCTGGTGACCGTGGACTATTTATCGCCTTATTGCTCTTTGTTGGTATCCCAATTCCTGGAACAGGTGCTTGGACTGGAACATTAGCTGCATCAATCCTTGACTGGAACTTCAAACAAAGCGTCATTGCAGTTATGCTCGGCGTTATCCTCGCAGGACTAATCATGGGAACACTAACAATTCTCGGCTTAGGAGCATTTAGCTAAAACAAAAACAAGAGCTTAGAAAGCAAACTAAGCTCTTTTAATATTGTTTTTTATCAACTGTTAGTAAGATTTCTCAAACATACAAAACCACCTGAGATTTCTATCTCAGGTGGTTATTTTTATTAGCAAGCTATTCTTATTTGTTAAGTGCTGCTGCCATTGTTGCTGCAACTTCTGATTCAAAGTCGTTAGCAGCTTTTTCGATACCTTCACCAACTTCAAAGCGAGCGAAAGTGATAACTTTAGCGTTTACTGAATCAAGGTATTGTTCAACAGTTTTGCTGTCGTCCATGATGTAAACTTGTGCAAGAAGTGTGTATTGTTGGTCAACTTTAGTGTTGTCAAGCATGAAGCGAGCCATTTTACCAGGCATGATTTTATCCCAGATTTTTTCTGGTTTGCCTTCTGCTTTAAGTTCTGCTTTGATATCTTCTTCAGCTTGAGCGATTACTTCATCAGACAATTGTGATTTAGAACCGAATTTCAAGTGTGGAAGAGCTGGTTTGTTAACCATTGCACGTGATTCGTTATCTTGATCGATTTTGTGGTTCATTTGAGCCAATTCATCGTGGATGAATTCTTGATCAAGTTCTTCGTATGAAAGAACTGTTGGTTTCATAGCTGCAACGTGCATTGAGATTTGTTTGGCAAGAGCTTCGTCACCACCTTCAATAACAGTTACAACACCGATACGTCCACCGTTGTGTTGGTATGCACCAAAGTGTTGGTCATCAGTTTTTTCGATAAGAGCGAAACGACGGAATGAAATTTTTTCACCGATAGTTGCAGTTGCATTAACATAAGCTGCTTCCAAAGTTTCACCTGAAGCCAAAGTAACTTTAAGTGCTTCTTCGTTGTTAGCAGGTTTTTGTTCAGCGATAGCTTTAGCTGTTTCATTAACCAATTCAACGAATTGTGCGTTTTGAGCAACGAAGTCAGTCTCAGCGTTAACTTCAACAACTGCCGCAACGTTACCGTCAACATAAAGACCAGTCAAACCTTCAGCGGCTACGCGGTCAGCTTTTTTAGCTGCTTTAGCCATACCTTTTTCGCGAAGCAATTCAATTGCTTTTTCCATGTCACCGTCAGTTTCAACAAGTGCTTTTTTAGCGTCCATGACACCAGCACCTGATTTTTCACGCAATTCTTTTACTTGAGCTGCAGTAATTGCCATTTTTTATGTCCTCCAGGATTTTTTGTTTTCCAAAATAATAAAAACGAGACAGAGCGGTTTGCTTTCTGCCCCGTTTTAAAGCATATCAAAGACTGTTAAGCCTTAAAATCTTATTCGTTGTCGCCTTCTACAACTTCAACGATTTCTTCAATTGAGTCAGCTTGTGCTTCTGATGCAAAATCAACATCTGCATCCTCACCTTGACGTCCTTCGATAACAGCATCAGCCAATTTAGATGTAATCAATTTAACGGCACGGATAGCGTCATCGTTTGCTGGGATGATAACATCGATGTCATCTGGATCAGCGTTTGTATCAACCATTGCAACAACAGGAATACCAAGTTTTTTAGCTTCTTTAACAGCGATTTGTTCTTTGTGTGGGTCAACAACGTACATTACATCTGGGATACGAGGCATATCTTCGATACCACCCAAGAATTTTTCAAGACGAGCACGTTGTTTGTTAAGAAGAGCAACTTCTTTCTTAGGAAGAACTTCAAAAGTTCCATCTTCTTCCATACGTTTGATTTCTTTCAAACGAGCGATACGTTTTTGGATAGTATCCCAGTTTGTAAGAGTTCCACCCAACCAACGGTGGTTGATGTAGTATTGACCAGCACGTTCTGCTTCTTCTTTAACAGCATCAGCAGCTTGTTTTTTAGTACCAACAAACAAGATAACAGCGTCGTTAGCAGCTGCATCACGAACGAATTCGTAAGCTGCGTCAGCCATTTTTACAGTTTGTTGAAGGTCAATAACGTGGATACCGTTACGTTCTGTGAAGATGTATTTAGCCATCTTAGGGTTCCAGCGACGAGTTTGGTGACCAAAGTGAACACCAGCCTCAAGAAGTTGTTTCATTGAAATTACTGCCATGAGTAGTTTCTCCTTTTTATAATGTTTTTTCCTCTCCCAGACTTCATCTTGCAAACCCACCCATAAAGAGCAACAGGTTCACAATACATCCAGAATGAGTATTTGTTGCATAATACAACTATCATAGTTTACCATAAAAGCCCCATTTTGACAAGTCAAATGCGACCTTAAAAAAGCTTTTCTTTAAAGTATTTTGGCAAAGATTTTTGCATACTTCCTATCATCAAATATCTGCCATGATAAATTCTTGTTCCCTTATCACAAAAAAAGCCCGACAGAATCGGGCTTTTGGGTGTAAACACATTATATAAAGGCGGTAGACGGATTTGAACCGACGATCAAGCTTTTGCAGAGCCGTGCCTTACCACTTGGCTATACCGCCACGACAAATAACATTCTACCTTAAAATCTAAATGGCGTCAAGTAGATCTCTTAAATTGTATGTGGTAAAATTTTTTAGAATGCTCATCATCGCTTGAAAAAGGAGAACTTATAAACCGAGCTGATAAAAAAGGCTGAACATTTTCCTTGCTCAGCCTTGACAGTAATACATTTATTCTGTATTATTAACTTAAAGACTGAGTAAGAAGTTGAGGTTCTTACTCGGTAAGGCGGAAGTGTTGACGCACTGTCCGTCTTTTTTTCGTTTATTTTACCCAATTATAGCACAATCACACTTACAACGCAAGTATTTTTAGCAAAAAAGTGCAGCACAAAAAGACCCTTTTCAAGGGGATTTTTCAAATCATAACCAATTTCTTAGCGTCGTGAACAACCCAAGTGTTTTCGCTTGTGGTAATTGCGATAGACTTTGGTCTTCTTTTAACCAGTCTGAAATAGATTGACTTTCTAAGGCCTCATATTTGGCATACTCATCTCGCCAGGAACCCAAAAAGAGGTTATACAATTCACCCCTGTCTACTAGAAGAATCATCTGTGTCATGGTCTCTGCTCCCTGCATCGTCCAATACATCCCACGATGTTTCATTCGATACGTTATTTTACGATGCTGGGTCTCCATGACGCCAATACCAGCATGCGAAAAGCCTCTTAGAGGGGCTGGCTTGGTATATTGAAAACTCTGTAACAGTTTCTTCTTAAAGGAGTGAAAGACCTCTAATTCAGCTTCTGTTGCTACCAAACTTTCTGTTGTATCCAACACTAACCGTAAAGCTTGTTTATCGTGCTGATAGACAGCCTGATAAGCTTGTTCCAACAATTCTTCTGGATAAGGCTTGAAAAAGGTGTTGAGTTTCTGATTCACATGATACTCATCCCAGAAATGTTCATGTTGATTAATTTTTAAGGCTTTAGCAATTTCCTTAAAAACATAAGGTGTATAACCATGTCCGCCATCTGAATTAGTAACTAAGAGCGTCTCTTCAGTTATTTCAAAGTGGTTATAGAGGTAATCTAGAACTTGTTCACGAGTTTGACGATTATCCAGTGAGATGAACTCTTTCTTATCTTGTAATTCAAAACGGTTACTGCCAATTTTTCGACTGCCTGTATGAACTACAAAATGTGAAAAATCAAAGTGGTTATTATCACTATCTTTTGATTTCGCTTTAATCATCACACCGTCACCTTCGATATAAATAGTATCGACCTTTTTCTTTTCAATTTCGCTATCATCTTCATAAAAACGATAATTAGCTTTTTCTTGAATCAACTGTGTACAAAGCTTGACCGCCTTAACAACAGTTGGTTTAGTGATACAGATTCCTTTTGTCATCTCAATAACTTGAACAACTTTATCATAAGCCATGATTGTTGATAAATAAGCAACTTGATACATAAATTCCCAAGAGAAGCGAACATTCTTTGGAAGTCCTAACATGTCATCGACAGGTACTACCCACTCATTCCCTTTTTTCCAGCGACGACGTCTAAAGGTAAATTCTCCAAAGGTAAAAGCTACTGTACGTTCCATAGAATGGATACATTGATAGCCTCGTGCTTTCATAACTGGTATCATACTCTCGTCGTAGTTATAAATATACTCTTCAAAATGCTTCGCATTGTGTCTTGCTAATAACTCCCTTAACTTACTTTCTTCAAAGAAAGCCACTCGTTTTACCTCCTCAAATTTATCGCAAAGATAATTGTATAGAGTGGTGGAAAAGTTCGCAACTTTTTCTTTTTTCTAGAACAAAAAAAGACGATTTCACATTAGAAATCGCTTTTTGATACTATAATGCCATTCTATCCTTTACTACATCTGATTATAAGAATAATTAAATGCTTGAAGCATTTCTTTTGGGGCTTTACTGTAGGCAACAGATGATTCAAGATCTCCTCGAACGATGATTCGTTTAGTTGCCTCTTGATCCGTACAGGTAACAAGGGTCACTTGAGCTTGTCCTGGGACATCAGTGATCACATCTGAACGATCTGGGGTAACAGATTCAATTGCTGTAATCACATACGTATAGATCGTCGACTTATCCGTCAAATAAATTTTCATTCCCACTTTTGCATTTTCTAGAGGGGAAAACAGCATTTTAGAAGAATCAGCTAAACCAAATACGTGATGACTAGCTAGAGCATAGTTATTGTCACCACCCATGACTTGATTTTCCTTCATTGTTCCAGCTCCATAGGTTAATTCTGTATTTCCTAGTCCTTTAAAAATTGGTAAATTAATACCAACATCTGGCACTGCTATGCCGCCAATAACTGGTAAGTTAGTACCACTTGTCTGTGATCTTAAAACAGATTGAATGGAGACAGGTTCTACAGCTGAAAAATCATAACTCACATCGGCACTCTCATTTTTCTTGATTTCCTTTTTAGAAACCTTGCTCACTTGATAATGATTTGATTGTTGACCAATTAAAAAATTACAGATTGGTTTATTAAAAATAAGTGCTAATCCTACTAAGACCATTAATAACAACGCAACTATCCTTAATCGTTGCTTGAACTTCTTTGTCATTTTTTATCACTTCCTTGTTTCTTTGCCAATTGACGTTGTCTTATCGCCTCTTCTTCAGCCTTTTTAACAAGCCGACGACTATTATCAGAAACAATTAAGAAGATAATTCCCATAGCCATCAGCCAAAAAGCAGAAGTAAACAAATCTGGAATAAATGAGAAATCACCTGAGAAGTGAACCCCAATGGCAATAAAAAGGATTGGCACAAATAATGCTGGGGCAAAATACAGGGTTAATAAAGCAATCGTAAGAAGAAAAGCCATACTTAAGCCGATTGTCTTCAAAAAAACATAAAAAGCTATCGCTGCAATGAGCCACCAGAATGTCTGAACCAGTTTTTTGATAGAAACAAAAATAACCATAGTTTTACTCCTTCATATATGGAACCAATTTATCAGTTAAATAGATACGATTTGGCTGATTATTACCAGCCTTATTTTTCTTTATTTTTAAGTTTCCGTTGTATTTTCTCCCACTCTTTAATAATCAAGCTTTCCAAATAATCAGAGGCTGACTTAGCGCCATGATAAGCAACCAAATCTTCCAATTTCTCATAACGGACGTCCTCATGCAGTGCAAAGGGGTAACGTCCTTTTTTACTATAACCTTTTGGCGCTGATTGAGCTGCTTTTTTGCGTGATTTAGCAACAGCTCGCTCCTTTTTAGGTGCTTCCTCAAAAGCATCCCTCAGCTGAGCAAAACGATTTTCAGTCATTAATGATTGTCTCCTTCTAAAACATCTAAGATATGCTGATAAACATACGTGATGTTGTCATAAAAACTTTGATGTTTTTCTTGTTCTTTTGGGGTCATTTGTTGATACTGTTCAAAGACGCTTTGGTCATAAACAAGGCTCTTAGCCAATAATTCCTTGTAGAAGACTGTTCCAAGATAAGCAGGATCTTCTTCCATAACAGCTAAGAATTGTTTAGCAGTATCAGAGACATGATTGCCAAATAATTTGATGTTATTGCCAATGATGTAAGGGGTTGCTGTCGCATAGCTTTTTCGAGTAATGACATCAATAGCTTCACTTTTAATGTCATCCACAAAACGCTTCAGTTGTAACCAGGCACGATAACCATTTTTAGAAGCATCTGAAACAGCCAACACAATGTCGGATACGGCAATAAAATTCGCCGTCACTAAACTTTCATCATTATGCGTATCAATGATAATTACATCAAATTGTTGAGCTAAGTCATCATAGTGATCAGCTAGCCACATAAAAAACTGAAGGTACTTATGATTACGACTAACTAAATCCAATTGTGCATCGGTGAGACGTTCATCACCACGAATCAAACTTAAATTCTTTTTAATGGGGACAATCTCATACTCACCTGTTGTAAAAATGTCATACATGGTTTTGGTACTCGTCACGTTAAACGCTTGAGTTAAATTACATTCAGAAGCACCATCCATTAAACAGACCCGTTTACCTTTGTAAGTTGCTAACCAATCACCTTCGTTAAACGAATGTGTTGTTTTTCCGCCACCACCTTTTGGTAGATTTGTCGTTTGAATTTTCATGTCTTGACCCTTCCTTATTAGTTTACATCATTTTTCGATAGATAACAAGTTGTATAACTTTTTATAGCTTCATTATACTGAATTCTATTTTTAGTGTCAATAAAAAATACACAAATAGTTGTATAACTTTTTGTGTATTTTGTTAAGTAACTACTTATCCAAAAGTAGCTCCAATATTCCCACCAACATAGGCTTCTAACTGGATTTGATTGACTATTGTATTAAAGTTTCCAATGAAGTAACAATTGTCTTCATTTTCTTTGGTCAAAACAACTAAGAATTGAACCACATCATCATTTTCAGCTTGTGTCACTTCTAGTTGATTTTCTTGATACTGATAATGATCAACCAGCAAAGCCATCGCAAAGGTTTGAACCATCGCACTACTTGTCATCATCATCTGATTGTCATAAGTCCCTTCGATATTTGGTACCTGCTTAGCTTCATTAATCGCTGTAATTGCCTTTGCAAAGGCTTGGCTAACCATTGCTTTAGCAGACGCATCAGCTTCCGTATAAGGATGCTCTAATTTTAACTTAGCCGTACGGTAATTCTTTTCATCAGTGGTTTCTGAGGCAACTTCTGATGACGAGGATGGCGTTAAGCTACTCGCTGTTGAGTTATTTTGGGGAGTTTTTGAGTCTCCCGTAAAATGCTGATAAATGCCTACTCCTGAAATCAAGAGGAGTAAACTAACGACGATAATAAAGACCATATTTGATGTTTTCCTTTTCTTCATAATTCCTTCGCTTTCTCTATTTGTTTAACGTTGGTTGCTTACTGTCCGAATAAGCATAAACAAAATGATCGCTGGTTTGTGTACTTGGACTAACAATACGGAAGTTCCAGGTATTTTTCTTGCCAAAGTAATCAATACCAGAAAACGGGGTATTTTGTTCAACGATGAGAATGGAACCATCTTGAAAGACATGGCAGACAATTCCTGTATGTCCTGGTTGAGAGGTGCCACTTGAGAAAATGGCTCCCGCTTTTGGTTCACTCTTGACACTATTGCCAAATTTTTTCGCCCAAGCACTAGCTTGATCAACACCATTTCCTTGCGTTATTCCAGATGTTCCCCAAATGAGATTGCCTAAGCTTTCCGTTAAATCCACACATTGACCTGATTGTTCCACCCAACCTGTAGAGCCATCATAAGCAAGGCCTAATTGAACAGGGTTGATAATATGACTCTTTAAGCTTTCAGGTAATTGATCTGGCGTATAGCCCCAAGCCGTCGCATCACTAGGAACGGTTCCTGTGCCATCGGCTGCTCTTGAGGATGATGAGTCTTCTTCCTCACACTCGTCCTCTTCTTCAGCTGAAGCAGAACTACTGCTATTCGAGCTGATATTAGCCGTATCGTTGTTTAGCGTATCAACAGGACTTGTGCCGTATTCCGCAATGGCTTTTTCGTCTAACCATTTATATTGACTACCTAGCGTGTTATAAAGATTAGCGAGGGTCACTTTATAGCTAGGATCAGTTGCCCAACCACCATCCGCAATAGCATTAAGGGTTAAAAGCCCATCGGTATTGTTAATTGCTGCACGATAGAGCGTTTGACGGCTCATAAACTCGGCCTTACCGACAATTCCTGCATCGAAGTCTTTAAACCAGGTATAGCCTCCACCCGTATTGTCGCCAACACTAGTTCCAGAACCACTACCTGAAACACTATCAGAGCCGTAAAGGGCAATCGTTTTTGGGTAAGTGTCAGCGGACGTCCACTTGACACCACCCATATTGTGCGCCGCCGCAAAGGATGGCACACTCATGGAGAAGGACGTCTCTGCCATGGTTTGCGCTATGGAAGCCGAAGGTAAGAAACCACCGACACTCCAAGACTGAATATAAGCCTCTTCATGTGCTTTGACAAAACTGTCAATCGAACTATCCCCTGAAGAAACCGAAGAGCCTTCAGAGGTGGTCGTCACCGTTGTGGTCGTGCCACAGTTACTATTGCTATCGCTACCAGTAACGGCGCCTAAAATACCAGCAATGGTCGTAACGCCAATAAAGATGATGGCTACTAAGACAACTAAGGAAGCAATGGCTTTTAGTTTGATGAGTTTCTTCATCCGTTCCCTCGCTTTCTTACCAGAGCCCTAGAATCGTTCTAAGAATAGCATAAAGGATTAAAAAGACAATAAAGTCGATTCCTACTTTCTTTAACGATTGGATAAACTCCTGGTCACGTTGACGTTGGGCAGCTAAACGCTTAGGATCTGATTCGCCTTCAGACGCAAAATAATCTCGTTGTTCTTTCATCCGTTCCTTACGAATAGCGACAAAGGTATCAATCGCTTGTTTACGACGGCCAATAAAGCCTCTCTTTTCATCTCTAGACATCTACTCGTTCCTTTCTGTTATCGAATCCCACCATAGCGTTCTATCTCTGGCGCTAACAATTGTTGATTGAAGACAAGGTTGCCAACACCTGCAATATTCATAAAGAGCTGACCTTTTGATAATCGTGGCAAGGTTTCTAGCTCTGATTGATTCATTGAATCCGCTAAGGCATTGGCTAAAAGTAGAATCGTTGTTTCATCTGTCTGACTAAAAACACGATACTGCATCAGTCCAAAAATTCGCTGCACAGCAGTCACATAAGGATCTTTGTGATTGCCTGTTCCTGATTCAAAAAGAATTCCTCGCAAAGAGTTCACGGATAGCACCACACCTGAAAAGTTCTCTCCCATGGAATCAATCGTATCGGCTAACAATTCAACACTACTTTCATACTTGGGATTAATGAGGGTCTGTGCCTCACTAATATTGACGATATAGTGAGGCATACCCATTTCCGTTTTCGTTGGTTGAGCTTTCAAGAGTTGCTTACAACGTTTCCCATTGTTAACAATGTCGGCTGATAAGAGGGATAAGACTGAGAAAATTTGAGCGTTCAACAGGTTGCCTTTTAAGCCTGAAAAGTCAAACGTCACCACTTGTTCAGAAGAAATATCTTGGAATTCTGTAACCCCTTCAAACATCTCGGCATTCGTCGTTAGTAACTCATTAAACGTATTATAGATGCGGTTAACCGATTTCATTTCCAAGTCATCAGGATTCTTTTGTTGGTTTAATTGGCGTTTGCGATCAGCCACATAGAGGACAAAGTCAGATAAGATAGGATATTCTTCATTAACCAGGTCGGTAGCTTTTAAGCGTTCGGGATAGCTTTTAGGATTTCTCGTCCACAACCCTTCATCAATGTAAAAGTCATTTAAGAGCCCTCCAAACGTGGTTAAATCATCTCCTGTCACTTCATCGTTCAGCAATTTAAAAATACTCTTGAGCTTATCGATGTGACGGTTATAGGATTTCTTTTTATCCACTTCTTCCCCATCTTCAGTGGTTACTGTCGGAAAGACCTGGAAGATGTTAATGCGATTTTCAGCACCCGAGAGGTCTAACACCAGACCGTGTTGCGCTCTGGTTTGTTCTAAGAACGTCCCATTAGCATCAAAGTTACGAATAAAGTGCCCTTTGGCATAAAGGACGTCGGTGTGTTTTAACAAAAACGATCGTTGACCCATTTTAGGATTTCCTGAAATAATCATGAAGGAGCGGGTGCGCCTATCATCACGCTCTAAAAAATTGAAGTTAACAGCACCTTTTGTCGGTGTCCATCCAAAGTAAACACCTCGCTCATCTTCTAGTTTCGTATGGTTGAAGAAATAACCACCTGCTAAATCATGTGCTCGAATCGTTGTTCCTTTGCGATGATTTGGAAGATCAATCTGATGTTCTGCTGGAATAAAGGGACTATGGTATTCAAAATCCAATTCTCCCAAAAGAATCGTCGATTTGAAATTAGAGGTTTTGTCCTTAATATCATCTATCTTGCGAAAGAGCTCCTCTTTCGTTGAAGCAGAGACATAGACCCGAACATACATGCCTAACATGGCAATGTTTTTCTTGCGAATATCACGGTCCAACTGCTGCAGGTCATTGATTTCATCCAACTCTTGTTGATTATCTGTTACTTTACTATTTCCTGTGATACGAGTGGATTTTTCTTCAATGGACTCCTTAATCTCTTGCTTTAGTTCTTTATTACTCTCCCGATACCAGGCTAAAAAAGCTCGTGTCCCTGGGATGAGTAACAATTCTGACAACCAAAAACGGTCTAGTTCTTCTGACGGGTATTCATAAAATAACAAATCCGTATGATAACCGTCTCCACTCACCCAATAGCGGTCATGTCTGAAATCAATATTGCCCTGGGGTTGAACACGACTTAAAAAGGCTAAGTCGTATCCAGCTGCCTTTAGTTGACGTTGGCGTTTTTTGGATAAATCTGGCATAAACGCTCCCTTCTATACCTTCTCATTCATGTTATTGTACTGTTTAATGATTTGTTCTTTTTTCGCAAGGCTAATGTCCTGCGGCACAAAATCATTATTTCCGTAAGTCTTTGCTTTGCGAACCAACTCATCCATGTCAGATGTGGTTGGGGCAAACAACCATAAGATAAATTCGGTATTATAAATTTCTTGTTGGATAGACTCTTCTACCTGAAGGTCATTTATTAGAAGACCTTCTCGATCTGCTAGTTGCTGGTAACGACGAGACGTTGGAGAAAGTTTCGCCTTTTCCTGACGCACCAGGCTCAAATGATGCCGTAACTCCGCAATCTGAGTGGTTGTATCTGTTGGTAACATCGTCACTTCGATTTGAACATTGGTATTAAAATCCGTAATCCATTTCTCAAAGTTATCTAGCGTACGTTGGATCTCGTTATAAGAGAGTGACCCAAGGTCTTTACCAGAAATCTCCATTAACTGCAGATAGCCATAATCAACCAACTCAATATAGGCCTTGTGGTTATTAATGATTCTCTTAACATCCAACAATTCTACTGATGAATGTAAATCATAGTAATTCTGTTCTTGGTGTTTGCTTGGTTGAAACCGTCCTAAAGGGCGTTTGACGCTTTCTGAAGAGCTTGTTTGTCTAATCGCCATAGCTATTTTCCTCCCCTCTGATAGTTAATACTGGTATAGCGTTTCCGACGGCGTCTGAAGAAGAGCACCATACTATGCCAATTTTTCTTTCCACCATTGGTTGGTAAGACCAGATATAAACACATGAGCGGTGTTAACACAATAAAAGCTAACATCTGTGGCCACTGACTCATCGGAAATAATCGCGTTCCAAAGGTTACAGCAGCAACCGCTGACCCACCGACAAAACTAAGATCAATGATAAATAAGCCAACAATCTTGACTCGTGCTCGAATATCACGAGGCACACCATACTTTTCTGTCATAGAATGTCTCCTTTACTAATTGATAGCTTTATCGTAAGGAATAATCAAAAATCGTGCTGTAAAGGGTAAAGTCAATTCCAAAAACCAAAAGCTGTATATAAAGACAGCTAAAAAGTTATATAATTTTTGGCACACAAAAAGAAGCCTCAGAGACGAGGCTTCTACTGTTCTTAGCATTGATACTTATTAAGAGATACCGTTATTTCTCTAAGTGGTATTTCTATCCCTACCAACCTAATACATACTATGTTAATAGTTTGCCTTTTTTTAACAAAAAACGTCAACACATCAACTTCATTTCAAACATGAGACTCCTTAACAAGAGTAAAGAAAGCTTCTTCAGGAATGATGGCAATCTTTTGACCATCAGCCTTCAGTGTCATAGCTGCTTCATATTTTTTAGACCGTTTATCGGGTTCAAACAAATCTAGCTGTTTATGACCAGCAATGAGCATATCTGTCTGGGCAGAAACATAATTCTGGACGATAGCTCCTTGATTTTCTAAAAACATCACAGCCTCTTGCCTTGTCAGAGGTCTAAGGCTACCTGTAATCACTACAATCTTACCTGTTACATCAATCATAGGCATTACTCTTCGCTTTCATCATTTTCAGCACCTTTGATATGGTTTTGTTGGTTTAGCTGTTGGCTCGCTTGTTTCAATTGATGACCAGCTACTCCCAATTGTTGTGTTGACTGCGACAAGTGTCGTTGTCCAGAAAGAGGCGAAGAAGCTTGATGGGTTGTTGGCTTAGTCTGTATTTTTCCACTTGAAATAGTCGGATCAGTCACACCTGTAAAAGGTTCCGAGTCAGCAGTTGCTTGATTAAGCGTTGGGTCACTCACACCACCAATTGGTCCAGCATCACTACTTGCATCATCATCTTGGAAAAGAGGCTCACCGCCATAGTGTCCTGATGCATTTAACCCATAGTTATCTGGTGTTGGATGAAGGAGCGATTCAAAACCAGGTTGATCAGCTATCCCATCATTTTTAAGCGCATCGTAAACGGCATTATGACCTGCTTGGGCTTTACCATCTAAATGATCGGTCACATCGCCTGCAAAATCTTTAGCTTTGCCAACGGCTTCTTTCCCCATGGCATCAGCTAAGTTAACCATGTTACTCACTCCGCCTTTAGCTGTATTTTTAAACCCTTGGTCTTTAATAGAGCTAACCGCTCCCTTAATACCACCGCCAGTCACCGCTAAGCTATCACCAATAAACTTACTTCCTATCGCAACGGCTCCTGGAACTTTGCTAGCGACATGAGCACCAACTTTACCAGCACCAATAGCTCCTGTTGCTAGAGCACCAGCACCTTGTGCAAAAGCATTACCTGCCATCATAGCGCCAATCAATTGTTGCGCCGTATCACTGTGTCCTGTTGAAACCCCAAGCCAACGTTCAACCATTGCAACTCCTTGCATCGCAGCTAAGAAGACACCGATATAAACCAGAGAAGCAGCTAAACATTGTTCCCACATGCTTAGCCCATCAAAGAAACCACCAGATAGTTTCGTCACAGCTGAAACAGATAAGGTTGGTAAGTCACGACAAATTTCTAAGGTCATTCGCATAATCACGACTTCAAAGAAGATACCAGCAATCGCACCACCTATGGTTTGTAATAGCTCTTTATACTTCTTCGAGCTAGAAAGAGATGAGTATCCTTGAAGCGGTGAAATCATAGCCTCAATAATAATATCAAAGACAGATTTAACCAGTTTAATAGACATCGAAAGGAGCAACACGATTAAAATACCATATTGCATAAACATACCAATCCAGTTAACACTATAGCGCATATAGACAGGTTCAAAGGCATTTAATTCTCCTATAACACGGTGCTTTTTAATCGTCTCTACACCAGTCTGATTGGCATTGAGTTTGTGTAAAAATAGTCCTTCTAATCCTGTCTGCTTATCATCCAATTCTTTCAACAAATCAGAGTTAGATGCACCATATGTTGCTCCAAAGTCAATTCTGGTCGCAAAATCAGCCGTATCCCGCTTATCCGAGGCGTCAGTAATGTTATTAAGGGGTGTAGAACCTTCTTTCGGTGGCTTAATATAGCCAGAATCATCTAAAGGAAATAACTCAGTTGAGAAGTCGTTATCAATTAAAACTTTCAGATCCACCACATTATTCTTCAATGGTTGAACCGCTAGGGAAGAATACCCGCTACTATCATCCGAAGCCGTCTGAACGGCCATGGCATCTTGAGCAACTGCCGTAGAAATACTGGTCAGCGCAAACGGTAAAACAGCGGTCACTAAGGTTACTAACAAAAAGTTTGTAATGACGCCTTTATATTTAATGGGTTTTGTGAAAACCCCTGTAATGGCAGAAACCACTAAAATCAAGGTAAAGAGCGTTGTTCCTAAAATTTGAAACCAATAGAAAAATTTTCCAATCACTGTATTCGTATCTCCAAGGTAACCAAAGAGACCGAAAAGTTTAAACACATTATTAAAGACATGTTCTAAACTAATAGTGATTTGATAGAGGGCTTTGGCAATCCCCCCCGGAATATACGCTAAGAACGAAAGAAAAGCTGGGGTAGAATCTAAATAATTACTCCAATACTTATAGAAAGAAGCCACCTTTTCTGCATTTTCTCCCGTGATATTGCCATTCATTGAACTATTAATATCCCAAAATCCTGCTTCTAAATCATTAACCAAATCAGAAAACGTCTGAAAAACCACGATAAAAATACCTACTTTCTTTTTTGATAGGTTTATCGTAAGGGATAATTTTAAATCATGCTGTAACGGTCAAAGTCAATTCCAAACAAAAAGACTCACTAATCGTGAGTTCTTTTACTTAGTAAATTATTCATCAGCTGTTCCTGAGAAATCGTAATATCCAAAATCTCTAAGATCTCTACGTAACTCAAATATACGTATCTTCTTTCCACCATCTGTTAAAGCAATTTGATAAGCCGCTTCTGCCTCTTTTTTTATTGGATTTTGTTTACGACCTATAATAATTGTAAAATTATCTGTTCCTTTTAATTCTGATGCTAAACTGTCAATAACACGTTGGGTTCCTGAAGGAATTTCCTTCTCAGAAATGACAGAAAAATACCTACTTTGCCCTTGACTATTTGTGATTGAATTGTCTTTTTTATTAAATGTTAATGTATCATTGCCATCGTTAAATGGATAATCACCTCCTGGATTTTCAGAATAGCCAGTATAGCTATCTTTTAGCTCATTTTTGATAATACTTTCCGTTGACTTTTGACCGCAAGCTGCTAGTGTCATCAGTGCTAATCCTAACGTCAATACTCCTAATAATCTTTTGATTGTCATTATATTTTCTCCCATCATTTTCTGGCTTTATTATAACAAATAACAGTGATTAAAAGCAAGCCCTTATATAACTTGTTGTGTATCTTTTTAGATAATTTTACAAAGAAACCATTCAGAACAATCAACTGAATGGTTTTTGTTTATTTAAATCACATCATCTTCAAATAAGTCAGAATAGTTATCCGAGAAGTCGTAATCCTCAACATCATTACTGTTATCCGCCACCACATCGTTAATGGCAGCTTGAACCATTTCAGCTGGTGAGGTAAAACGTTGTTGTTGCGAGGAAGTAGCGTCATAGCGTGTCTTGAGTTTTGGAAGTTCACCTGTATTGCTACCAACACTGCTCATTAGCTGCAGGCGCCAATCAATAATATTGTTAAAGAGTTTTTTCGCACCGACCGCAACATCTTGAAGCTCCAAGTTACGGTGGGCACTCTCAACAGGAATATCGGCTAAGGTCATCGATTGATCAAATTCTTCCTGTAAGAACATGTAGCGATAAGGGAAGCTTGTTTTCTCATGACAGAAGATCGGATCGGTCGTTATCTTCCGCCCTACATTATCTCTGCCTTTCACTCCACGTAAGATGACCGCTTCACCTTCCTGGAGTTTAGCTAATTGTGTTGGTGTTAACAAATCCTGTCTTGGATTTTCAATCGCCACGTTAGGATTCGCTTCATCTAAGATGTTGCTTGAGCGACGGCGGCGGGTAATTGTCCGTGACCCTAAATCCTTGCTAAAGCGACCGTTGGTTTTATCAGAAGTCGATTTGACATAAATTTTAAGCGAGCAGTTATCTTGGATGGTTGCTGCGGTGTTCTCACCATATTTATCAACCAATTGTTCCAAGTTTTGAATCCAGAGATAGTAAAGGATGTTTTGACCCAAGCCAATCGAAATCTTTGTCTCCATGTGCGGAATTGCTGGAATGTTCGTGAATTCGTCCAAGATATGTAAAATGCGATTGACACACTTTCGACCATTAGACAAAGCTAACTCATAATTGGCATTAAAGAGTTGGTCAAGAAACAGTGAGACGATACCGTTATACTCTGTTCGATTGGGTGGGGTTACCAGGTAAATGACTTTTGGATGATCAGAATAGACTAAATGAATATCATCTTCCTGAAGCAGGCTAGCCTCTGGTTGTGTCAAAATACTAACCTTGATATGGTCAATAATAGGCTTCTTGTTATAGTCATCTAAACGGATGACCTTGCCACGTTTTTGATAGACTTTTTCAGCTGAGAATTGGTAATAATACTCTTGAATAGCACTACCATCATTATTTGGGTGATTAAAGTCAATCGTCACGATAAAGTGATCAGGAAGTTTCGGCGCAATGACATAGGTTAAGTAACCTTCTCCATCAATTAGAGCAGCTGCTTCCTTGACATGAGTGGCTGTTCTTACTGTAGCACCCCATGATTCCTCGCTAGTAATCGTGATTTTTGCTGTTTTATGCGCAAAGTTATTGATCATGTTTTGACTAGAACTTGAACGAAACTTCACTGATAAGCGACGAGGAAAGCCAACAGATTCCAAATCAATGGAGTTTTTTGAGGTGAGTTTGGCAATATTATCTTGTAGGAAGAGGTTAATCCCTGACATCATGCTAGAGAAGACATTCCCTTTGGTTTCTTCTGAAGCAAAGTCTGAGGAACGAAAGTTCAAATCAGCCATATCTCTAAATTTAGAAAATTGCTTTTGGTTAATCTGTCTCAGATTATCAAAATAGATGGTAATCTTTGATTTTTTCTTCACTTGTTGGTTCTTATCAGGATTTTCAACAATCTCGCCAAAATCATTGACAAAGACTTCTTCAGACCCTAAATCCGTTAGGAACTTAGCAATGTTACGAACCGTTACCGTATCCCAGGCATCATCCTCCCCATTTTTAGCTGTCTCATTAGCTCGGTCGATAAGCGCCATGGCAATAGCATTAAAGAGGGAGATTGATGTATCTTCCCAATATTTAGCGTTGCCATTTCCCAATCCTGGTTTGGTTTTACGGTAAATGGCTTCCGCCACGGCATTAACACGAGTCTGCGTCATTTCATAATAACCTTTTTGAGCGGCAGCGATGGCAAGCGCTAGTGGATTATAAGACATAGACCAATCCATATTTTGGAATGATAGCACATTTACATCATACCCACGCTTGCGCATGGTTTTGTAAGACGACTGATAGTGTTCACCTTTAGGGTCCGCAATGACTAGGGACGGTTGAATTTCTGCTCGACTATTAATGTCAATACTGGGCATGATATGCCCCTCCCCTTTTCCTGAACGGGTCATCCCAATACCAAGCATATTAGTGGTACTATCATCGATGTAATAATACCCTGAAGGGATTGATAGGTTGCCTAAAATGGTTTCTGCTGTCGTAATGTAGCGACTAATTTTCCGATTTTGCCACTGCATTTGCGTTCTTAGCGTCAAACCTGCTAAATTCCCTTTTGTTTCATGCAGAACTGGTACACCACCTTCGCCTGGATAGGTTTGGTTTTTGTTCGGCACCTTTTTATATTGGTGATGGATGTCTGATTTAGTCGCAAAGCGATCATCCCCTTCTTCGTTGTTATTATAATCTCGGTACTGCTCAAAATTTATCCAAGCAGACTTCCAAGCAATCACTAAACCGATAATAAAGATAGGAATCGCTAAAATAGGGGCTATCACAAAGACTTTAGCATTGAACAAATGTTTGAATAACAAGCTATCCCAATCAAAGGTCACAACTTGGTTATCATCTCTAAGCGTGATAAGTGCCAGATAAACATAGCGAATCGCTGCTCTAAGAACAGTGACAAGGTAGTTTGTCAATAAGAAAGCTATCCCGCTAAAGCCAAGTCCCATCACAATAAAACTACGAAAGGTTTTAAAATGGAGAATGGGCTTTAGTTCTTTGTCAAAGCGTTTGCGTTCTTGTTTAACAAACGGTAAGTGATAGAGCAAGCGAAATAAGACGTTCCACACAATAAGCCCTGCTGCTATTGGTAAATAGACCACAGCTCTTTTGAAGAAACGTGCTAGTGATTTTCCTTGACGACATCCCCATTGCTTCCAATCGATCATTTGACGGTGTTGCCAGGTCTCTTTCAGTTGGTCTAACTTAACGGTTAATCGATGTTTGATCGCTTTTCGCTCTTTAAACAGTTGTTTTACCTTCGGATAGCCTTTTTTGACAAGAGGCGCAAGCACTTGAAACAACAAGTAAGCTAAGAAGCCACTCATCACAATAACATTAACAAGACTCACTTTTGCCAGCTGAAGAAGGGTGTAATAGATCACTTTTAACCACTCAAGCATAGCGATCACCTCGCAAGTCTTCTAAAACTCTTTCCACCTGTTGCCCATAAAAATGGGAAAAGAGAAAAATTTTAAATTGTACTTGTGGGGAAGCTCTTTGGTAGCGCCTTAAATAAGGAAAAAGCCACTGTTCTAGCCCTAAACGGATAATGGAATGTTGGCTATGGCAGATTTGCTTCAGGTAATTTTCAACTTGAAGTGAATCTGCCAGTAGTTCATTATAATCATTAGTTAAACTTTGTTCTGTCATAACAGCATCCTTTCATGTTTTGATATCTTTAGCATAAAGGATAATCAAAAATTATGCTGTAAAGGGCAAAGTCAATTCCAATTTAAGAGTCAGAGAGACATAAAAGTAGATAAAAAGATATATAACTTTTTATCTAAAAAGATACTACTAAATAATAGGCTTAACTATCTAATTTGAGCGATTTGTATGTTATAAGTAATATAAGAAAACAAGAAGCACAAGGATATGTTGATGAGGTTATTAATCCTATTGTAGAGAAAATGGAGGTAAAACCTAAAGTCAACTTACAGTGGTTATTTGACAAAAAATATCAAAAACGCTTCTCAGGTGACTGATAGCTTTTCTCTAAAGAGATATGTTAGAATAAATTAAGCAAAATACTTTAACACAAAAAAGCAACAACCAATATTTAAAATGAGCTGTTGCTTTTTTCGTTATATAAAAAGTTTCATCCGCATCTACTGGAGTAGCTTGAAATAACTGTTATTAATTTTTATTAGTTTAAGTGAACATATATTTTCTCTCTTAAGAGAGAAAATTAAGACAATTTGTCAAGTGGAAAACCGTTAATTTCTTGTCTTTTAATTTCCTGCTGTATAGGAGAGAAATCCTTACTTACAAATTTCAAAAAATCAATGAAATCAGGATACAAATCTTTTTCTTCGTACTTATATTCCTTCAATTTATTCAATACCTCCGACTGAATAAACTTATAAACCTCTTTCATAATTTTGGGGAGTGTCTCCTCCTTTCCTAAAGTAGCAATAACGCCCTTTATATTCCTACCATCTAAATCAGCATTACGGTTTGGGAAATCAAAAGATACAATCTCATCTCTAAAAGCATCTTGTATAGTTCCTGATATTTCCTCTAAAGAAAAATTATCAAAATTTCCTAATCGTTCAACAAATTTAACAACATCAAAAACTATTTTCCTACCTGCAAGATCATCAACATTTAATTCATTTTTAATTGCTTTTTGGATAATCCTAATATTGTCTTGAGCCACTTCCAGTTCTGATTGTAAATATTTTTTTGATTTATCAATATCAATATTTAAAGATATAATTACTCTATCAATCTTCTTATAATTATCTTTAATTTCTAATTCCTGATATTTACGAACAACAAATCTATTTAGTTTATCATAATTAATAAAAGATCCTTTTTGAGTTTGGATTCTTCGATTAACTGGTAATTTATCAACAACTGAAATGAGACCTTTTTCTTCTAGAGATATATCATCAATTTTATAAGCTTGAAATTGAGGATGATCTATTTCAGTCCCTATACCAAACATAAATAATAAAGCAATAAAGGGGTTTCCTGTTATATCTAAGAGACTTGTAGGAATACCGTAATGCTGCAATATCCCTAATTGTATTGCCCTTTTTTCAATCGTTTCTAAATTGTTATCCTCAGGATATTCATAATATTTTATATCATTAGGAAATTCCCTACTCACTTCCTGATAAATTTCTTCAAATTTTAAATAATAAGGTTCGTGATTGCTATTCTCAGTGTGCCTAAATATTGAAGGAACAGTTTCCCACCCCTTCTGTTGACCTCTAAAATAATTGAATCCAATTGCTTCAAGTCCTGTTATAAGTTCTTTTAACAAATAAAAAACTTTCCATGAATCAAAAGTATCCTCCTGATTATTTAATTTTTTCTGAACCTCTTCAACAATTTTTGAAAGATCACTATTTCGCAACTGATCTTTGCTAATCCTTATATTTGATATTTTATAACCTTTTTCCGATATTGGTAAATCTAAAACCAATATTTCCACGTCTATTACTGCTGTATTATATAAATAAGGATTAATTTTCTCACTTAGATACTTATCATTAGTAAAATAAGACCCCAATGTTTCATAAATATTATTTCCCATAATTATACGTTTCTTATTACTCCTAAATTGAGAAGTCTATACTCCATTGATTGCTTTGAAACATCTAAATCGTTAGCTAAATAAGTTATAAATTCCTTAACACTATATTTTGGTAAGTCAGTAGCAGTCATTGATTTCTCAAACAGCAACTTTTCTATTGACTTTTTAATATAGTACTTAGGCATTAGTAACTCAGCTGCAAACTGGTTGGCAGCTCGCTCATTTAACCGTTCATGTAATCTATAATTAGCACTATTTATTAATCTAGCTGACTCACCTTTATGTCCTAAAACACAATGTCCTAATTCATGAGCTTGCGTAAATCGTTGCCTAACTTTTGGTTCTGAACGATTTACATAAATAGTATATTCATCAGAATTGAACTTTCCTGAGTGAGTTTCTAATTTAGTCTCTTTTTGATTAATACCGATAGAATCTATAATTTTCTCTACATCCACCGAAGTAGCTTCTGAATCAACAACTATATTACCAACCAAATCTGATTTATCTCCAAAATAAGCTAAAAAATCTTCGGAATAAATTTCCTTTAATTTAACTTCCATCAAAATTTCCTCGCTTTCTCATTAATAAAGCTTCCCATTACAATATAATATTCCCCTCTCCCCTTATAGTATAACACTTTTCTTTTATTAATATGAAAGAAATAGCCATGATTTTTACAAATAAATTTCCCAATCTACTAACAACAAGACCTCATTCATTCTAAAGTAAAACAATTAATTATAAAAAGAAGCTAGTCATTCAGCTTCTTTTTATGCTTTAAAAGGGTTCATCCGCATCTACTGGAGTAGCTTGACTTTTATTCTCCGTCCACGTTGGCAAAGTTACGCTAGTGATGTAAACTGGGACATCTGTAACGGTTACTTTATAAGTTGTGGCGCTGGTTTTTGTAATACTTACCTTAGCACTTGGTTTTAGAACATCAATGGTTGTTCCGTTCAGCCCAGTCATCTTTCCATTGAGATTTTGGTAAGTACGGACATTGTATTTGCCATATGAGCCAGTATATTTAGCGGTTGCTTTTCCATTACTGTCTGCTGTATACCAAACTAAGTCATCTCGACCTCAACTGTGTATCGTAAGCTTAAACAATTTCAGTTCAAGGATAACTTTTCAACCTTACCTGAAGTTCTATCTTGGGATGAATTCTCTTATCAAAAGGGAAAGCTAGCCTTTATTGCTCAGGATTATGAGACTAAGAAAATCATTACGATCCTTGATAACAGACGACAAACAACCATTCGCAATCACTTTTTCAAATACTCTAAAGAAGCTCGAGAAGGAGTGAAAAT
>CAKPVT010000018.1 GCA_934196125.1 uncultured Streptococcus sp.
AAGGACTTAGTCCTGTGCAATACAGAACTAAATCCTTTCACTAATATTTTTTGTCCAACTTTTTGGGGTCAGTACATTATGAAAAAAGCTTGTTTTATTTTTTCTTGTTTATTACTAGTAGGCTGTCATCAGGAATCAAATAATACTAAAACAACGCAAAGTAGTGAAAGAATACAAACTTCTAGCAGTAGTAATATATCATCACAAGAAGAGAGTAAAGATTATAGTGAATGGTACCTAAATTATAAGTATTATTATGTTCAATCTAATACCTCATCATTAATGTTTGGCGGATTATCATTGAATAATGATGGAACAGTAATCTTATATAAATCTGGCGCTGAACTAATGGCTTATAATCAAGGAAATCCTTTGGAAGGAAAGTACACAATCGAAGAGTATGAAGAACCAGATTCTATCCAAACCTATATCACTTCGGGAAATATGACTGTAAATGGTGAAGAACCAAGCCGAACAGAAGTTATGCCGAGTATTAAGATTGTAATTAATATTTCTTCTGAAGACATTCAGCGAGTTAATGGTACAGTTGAATTTTCAGAAGATCAAACGACAGAGGTATTATATGGCTATACCAATGATGAAGGAAATAAAGTATTGACAACAGGAGAAGGAAATCAGTCAGCAATACAGGTTTATTTTCACGGAAAACCTAATAAAACAGAATATGTTGTTAATGTAGATGAGGTAAATCTACGTTCAAAACCAAGCTTAAATTCCGATATTATTGATTCAAGACGAAAGGGTGATATTATCCAAGTATCTGATTACGTTAATGGTGATAAGTATAATGATATTTCAAGTTGGTGGGAAGTATCTGTTGATGGAAAAATATGTTATGTTTGGTCGGATGCGCTACAAATAAAATCAGCATATGATTATGAACAACAATCTGTAAATGATATTGATTTATCTGCAATCAGTAAAGGTGATTATGAATCGTTAGTGGGAACATGGGTTAATGGTAGAGGTGATACTCTTGTCATTCAAGCAGATGGATCTGTTGTCAGTACAGTAAGTGGAAGGACGGGCGAAGAAAGTTTGGGAGGTGCTTTTAGATATGAAAGTGATGGTGTTCCTTATATTGGAATGAGTAATGGCTATATGGGAGGTTTAATAGCATTACTTAAGATTGGTTTTAAAACAGCAGGTGATAATTCAGATACTTCTAAACCACGAATTGTACCAACTCAAAATGGTGTATATAATTTACCAGCTGATGCCTACTATTATCGTCAATAGTATAATTAATTAAGGAGAAAAATTTTAGAATGAAAAAGATAGCTTTACTAGGAATGATGGGATTATCGATATTGTTTGGTTGCTCTAAAAAAGATAGTAATCAAGCGGCGACTGGCAGTTGGTATACTAGTTCAAATGAAAGTAGTAGCTCGACTTCTAGTTCATCACAAACTGAAATTAATGAGAAAACGACGAGTGATAATAGTATTTATGATATCGTTTTAGAAAAACTTAGAAATGATACAAGTGATACTCCAGCGACGCATTACGCTTATTATGATATCGATGGGAATGGTCAGGATGAACTATTTTCTGGACGGTACTGGGAGTCTACGGGAACAGTTGAATTTGCGGCTCTTTATTATGATAATAACGGAGTTGCTGATTATTTAGCACAAAGTTATGTTGCGTCAGCTGGTGGTTATCGAGAAGCTGCAAATATCTATACAGATGGAACGGTTATTACAGCTAAGTGGATGTCAACAGGAACTCAAATGGAAGATACCCAGTATCAATTAAGAAGAGATAATAGTGGTGTTGATGTAATAAAAAATGCTAATGTACCTATTGGGAGAGATGTAGAGTTGTCGGATTACTTTGACATCAAGGGGAAAAAAGAGTTTGATTTTAGTATTTTGGATTGGCGACCTTTGGCATCAGAACAGACTTCTTCAGGTGATTTAAATATTGACCAGATACTTAATGGAGATTATACATCATTAGCTGGAACATGGAAAAATGGTAGAGGGCAAACTTTTGAATTTAGTGATGAAGGAATGCTTGAAGGAATGAATATTAGTTCGCCACGAGAAAGTTCTTATGGAACAGTTATCTTAGCATGTGGTGCAGCTAATGGTGCACCCGGTGGATTTGCTATTGAAGTTTACCCTATTGGTGTCAAAAATCCCAAAGGAGATCATTCGGATTCTTCCCAACCAAGGTTGATTGCTGGGCAACAATTTATTGACTTTCCTGCAGAAGCATATTATTATAGAGAATAACATAACAAAAGCAAACGAATCATTGGTTTGATTGGTTTGCTTTTTATTTTTGGAATGTTATTCTTGCTCACGGATAAAGGTGAGGGTTTGGTCTTGGGATAATTCTGGTGAGAATCGGAAGCCGTCAAAAGTTAGTGATTTTATCTGCTCGATGGTTTCAATTTGCTTTTCAGCCATTAGTGAGACCAAACGACCACGTCCTTTTTTAGAAATGGTTGAATGAACTTTTGGCTTTCCGTTTCTATTTTCCATAAAGACAATTTTAACCATGCGTTTGCGGATATTTGGAGAGAAAACTTGCTCAAATTCGGATGACAGTAATGAAATGATGAGTTCGTCATCTTGGGCTTCTTCGTCGTATTGTTGTCTCCAAAATTGTTTTAATGATGTGTTGTCAATCCTGAGATTTCCTTGAAAATCAAGGCGATGTGGTGCGATTAACGTCATGGGACTGATTAAACCGTATAAGGCAGTAGCGATACGAAGGTGGTTATCAAGATAATGTCGCTCCGCTTCGGTTACCTGAGTTCGTTTCATATACCGATACATGAGACCGTCATATAATAGCCATGCGGGATAGGTTTTGGCTTGTTTATCCGCTAGACGTTGCCAACGTGTCCATTCTTGGTCAGCTTTACTTGAATTGATTTTGTAGAAATTAGCCAAACTTTCGATGGAGTATTTTTGTAAGGCTTTGAGCACTGCTTGGCTCTTGGCAGATAATGGTTGGCTTGGAAAAGCATCTTGATTGGTATGTAATTCTTTGGCGTTAGGAATTAATATTTTCATACTGGCATTATAGCATAGACCTCAAAAATTCTTCAAAGATAAAAACTTATTAAAAAGTGAAGCTTATCTTCTTATAGCAGTCGTTCTTGTTTTTTGTTACAATAAAGCTATGAATATTCAAGAATTGCGAGCTGGCGATTTGCTTTTTATGTACGGAATTTCCGATATGTCGCAAGCTATCCAGAAAGCAACTGGACAATATAGCCACGTTGCTATTTATTTTGATTCGATGATTTATCATGCGACCAAGGATAAAGGTGTCATTAAACAGCAGTTAAGGGAATTTTTGAAAACGAAGCAGCATAGGATTTTTGTTTACCGTTATCCTAGGATTAAGGCTGAGCAGGTTCAGGCAGCGGCGGAGCATTTGCTGAGCAGACCTTACAATCACAGTTTCTATCCAGATAATGGTTCTTATTATTGCTCACAATATATTGCGGATATTTTGCCGATTTTTGAAACGATTCCCATGCAGTTTGGTGATGATAAGCATACGATTTCTGAGTTTTGGCAGCAATATTATGATGAGCTTGGAGTGGCTGTTCCGCTAAATCAATCTGGGACTAACCCTAGTCAATTGGCCCAGTCCGAGCATTTGCAGTATTTAGGAGAATTACATGATTAACATTTTTAATCCAGATAAATTAACCAGACAAGCTTTTTTTCAAGACTTGATTAATTTTCTTTATCAAACAGATGATGTGACCTTACGCCAAATCAAGGCAAACTTTCCAGAAGTTCCCAAAATTGACCGTTTGATTGAGGAATACGTGCAAGCAGGCTACATTATTCGTGACAATAAACGCTATACGATTGGTTTTGACTTGCTTGATAGCCTAGAAAATGTTAGTTTAGACAGTCAACTTTTTGTAGATGACCAAAGTGCTATCTATGAGGATTTGATGGCTCTGACTTTTGAAACACGTTTGACAAATGAGGCTAATGATTTGGTGCTTGTTGAAAAAACAAGTATCGCTCGTAGTGAGTTAACCTTGTCAAATTATTTCTTCAAATTAGCAGATAATTTACCAATGTCTAAAGCGCAAGCACCTTTGTATGACTTGCTTGGAGACGTCAATCCACAATACGCTTTGAAATATATGACAACATTTTTGTTAAAATTTGGTCGTAAGGACGAAGTTGCCCAAAAACGCCCAGATATTTTTGTAGAAACGTTGGAAAAATTGGATTATATCCGAAAAAATGACCAAGGCAAGTACGAATTGAACATGCTTTTTGACAAAGAAAACTTGATTTTTACCAGTAAAGCTTAAAAAAACAGTCCAGTGGACTGTTTTTTCACGAGCTTGAAAATAGAAAAGCAAGTTAAGTCCAGCGAACTGTTTTTTCATGAGCCTGAAAACAAAAAAGCGAGTTAGGTCCATTGGACAATTCACGTTGTTTTTATCATTAGATAAAGAAAATAAGGAGCTCCGATAACGGCAACGACAAGTCCTGTTGGAATTCCTGTGCCAACTAAGCAAACACGTCCAATCGTATCGGCGATTAAAAAGATAATCATTCCGATGAGCAGACTAGACGGAAGGCTGATGCGGTGGTCGCTTCCTAATAATTGGCGCGTGATGTGACCAGCAAGCAGACCGATAAATGTAATATTGCCCACAAGAACAACACTAAGCGCCGCCAAGGCAGTCGAGAGTATTAGTGTGTAGAGACGTTCTCGTTTTAGATTTAAACCTAAAGCGATAGCTGTTTCTTCGTTAAGGCTCATAATATTTAGTGCATAACTTTGACTGTAAGTTAGTAGCCAAGTGACTAATAGCAACGGTGCTAAAATCATCAATGTCTGCCAATTGCCACCACTTACTTTTCCGCTTAGCCATGAGACGATATAATCCGTCTTACTCGTATCAAGGTTAGTAATGATTGAAATCATGATACCTGAAAGCAAGCTAGAAATCCCAACACCTGTAATGATAAGGCGTGTCGGACTAATCGGCTGATTTTTCTGACGTGAAACAAAATAAACAGTACAAATGGTCAGAATACCACCTAACATGGCTAAAAATGGCATAAGCGCAATCATCATGGAATTGGTAACATCCAAAAGCCCAACTATAATCGCAATCACGAGCCCAGCTCCTGCATTTATTCCTAAAATACCTGAATCGGCTAAGGGATTTTTAGTGAGTGTTTGAAGCAACACACCTGACATGGCAAGCGAACCACCACCGAGCATACAAGCCAAAATGCGTGGCAGTCTGATTTGCGTGACAATGAAAGACATGGTCGCATCTGATTTTCCTAAAAAGACCTTGCAAACCTCTAGAAGTGAGGAATTAGCATATCCTAGAGATGAGGATAGCAGGAAAATAAGACATAACAGAAAAATGAGAACACTGAAATGACAAGCTACTTTCTTTCCAGATGTCATAAATTTTCCCCCTTTCGCACCAACCACAGAAAGCATGGTAAGCCAACAATACTAACAACCGCACTAATTGGCGTTTCTGCTGGCGGATTGATTGTACGGCAAATCAAATCGACCCAAAGCATAAAAGTGCTCCCAGCAAATGCTGTTAAAGGAAGGATAATCCGATAATCTTTCGCCACAAACATTTTGATAAAATGAGGAATGATAAGCCCGACAAATGCAATGCTGCCAACAAGAGCCACGGCGGCAGCCGATAAGATAACCACAATAGCAAGGAAAGTCATGGTCATGGCAAAAGTTCGTTGCCCCAGAGCCTTAGCAACTGTTTCATCAAGACTTAGAATGGTTAATTGACGCGCAAAAAGCTGCGCTAATAGCAAGCCAAGGATAATAAAAGGCGCAATAATTCCCAACATTTTCCAATTTATTTGTGCTAAGCCACCAGATTGCCAACCGATAACTGCTTTTGACAAATCAAAATACAGCGTTATTGCCTGACCAAGTGATGAAAATAGGGTTGAAATCATAGCACCTGCTAAAATGAGTCGAAGTTGTTGGTATCCTTTTCGAGGATGATAAGCTATTCCAAATACTAAAATAGCAGCTAAAATCGCACCAAACAGACAAATGATTAAAATCAAACTGTAATGCATACTACCAAAAATGGCATAACCTACAATCAAGGTTAAACCAGCGCCAGCATTAATGCCAAGCAAACCAGGGTCAGCAATAGGATTACGAGTAACGCCTTGAATAATGCTACCAGCTTGTGCCATGGCAGCCCCAACTAAAATAGCAGCAATGGTTCTTGGAAGCCGCAAATCAAAAATCACATCTTGTAAGTTAGAATCAGTTAAAGGGTGTCTAAAAACACTCATTAATTGAGCATTAGAATAAGCTACCGCACCAAAGCGAAGGCTTAAATACCAACCAAGGATAAAAAGAAAACATAGGCTGAAAAAAAGAAGCCACGCTCTTAAACGTTTATTCTTTTGAAAAAGAAGGTACAGTTGTTTCATTGTCTTTCCCTTTCAGAGAAATCAGCGAAAACTGCCTAGCGTATGGATTGCAGGCAGTTCTCAGCTGGTAAGTGAGTTTAACTATTAGCTTGCTTGATTGCTGATACAAAAGCATCCAGCTGTTTATCAAGCGACATTGGGTCTGAGAAGTAGAAGAGGCTTTCATCAACTTCTAAAACGTGATTATTTTTCACAGCAGAAATATTGTTCCAAACATCGCTTTCTTTTAGGGAAGCTGCCGCTTCTTTAGTGTCGTCACTAACATTAAGAACAACGTAGTCTCCGATATAATCTCCAAGAACTTCTTGTGAAATGCCAAACCAGCCAGCAGGGAAAACTTCATCTTGGACTTTTTGTGGTGCAGCATAACCAAGCGAATCATAAATCAACTCACCACCACGTCCCCAGTTATTACCATAAAGGTAGATATCTTTGTCGTAAAAATCCATAACCGTAAGAGTCGTTGATGAATCAATGTATTGACACAGTTCTTCTTTAGCTTCAGCAGTTTTAGTTTCCCAGTTATCAAGCCATTCTTGTGCTTCATCTTCTTTATCAAAAACTTTTCCGAGATTAGTCATCATTTCCAAATAATCACTTTTACCGTATTCAATGACTAAAACAGGAGCAATTGCTTTCAAATCATCAAGATTTTCATCTGTTGAAAAAGCAATGATAAGGTCTGGTTTTTGGGCAGCAATAGCTTCGGTATCATCTGATGTTAATTGGACAGCGTCAGCTAATTGATCACCAAAAGTAGGGCTATTTTTTTCTAAATCAAGTGAATAACTTGAAACATTGACACCGAGTTCTAATAAATAACCTGTGTATGAGTAGGCAAAATTAATGACCTTTTGAGGATTTTTAGGAATATCTCCTTCATAAGAAAATCCAGTAATTTTAGGCATGCTAGATAACTCGGTATCATCTGAAGTCGATGATGTATTATGGCAAGCAACGAGTAAAAATGTTGCTAGAAAAGTCGTTAAAACGGCGAAAAACTTTTTCATGTCTATTCTCCTAATAAAAATCTATGTTAGCTGATAAGTCAGCAAAATAGGACGATTGTGGATAGGGTCTTGAACGATGTGGGCTTCGATATTAAAAATATCACGTAAAATGTCTGCTGTCATGATGTCTTGAACCATACCGTGATATTTAAGCGCACCAGCTTTCATGGCAATCAATTCGTCAGAAAAACGTGCTGATAAGTTCAAATCGTGCAAAACCATAATAATAGTTTTCTGGGTATCTTGGTTAAGTTTTTGGAGTAATTCCAAGATTTCCAGCTGGTGGTTCATATCTAGATAAGTTGTTGGCTCGTCTAAAAAAATAGTATCTGTGTCTTGAGCTAAAGCCATAGCAATCCAAACACGTTGACGTTGACCACCTGAAAGCGAATCAACTTTTTCATTGGCAAATTCAACAACTTTGGTTATTTCCATTGCCCAGTTGATTTTTTCCTTGTCTATGTCGCTCAAACATCCCAAATAGTTTTGATGTGGAAAGCGACCGTATGAGACAAGCTCATAAACTGAAATCCCTTCAGTCACTTCAAGTATTTGGGGGAGTAGTGCTAACTTTTTGGCAATTTCTTTAGTTGGTAAATGAGCAATTGCTTCTCCGTCAACAAATACTTGACCAGCTTTAAGGGCATGAATGCGTGTTAAAGCTTTTAATAAAGTTGATTTACCACAACCATTGGCACCGATAATTGTCGTGATTTTTTGTTTTGCTATGGTGACAGATAAGTCATTGATAATCACTTTATCATCGTAAGCTACTGAGATGTTTTCAGCGTAAATATCTGACATAATCGACCTCCTTTCAAAATGATTTTAGGGGAATTTTGCTTTCCAAAAACAAGTCCTTAAATCGAGAGTTGTTTTCTTATTGTAACAAGAAAAAAGGCCTCTGAAAAGCCTTTTGTTTAAATATTTTTATTACATTTTAGTGATTAGAATCATTCAAAATAATACTTAAAATTGTTCTAATTAAGGTAGTTTTTGGCGATGTTCAAATCACCAGCATAAGCTGTGCGTTCACCGTTTACGATTTGATAAGCGTCAGCTCCTTTACCAGCGATAATAACGGCATCTGTCTCATTATTAGTTCGTGCCATAGCTTGTGAAATAGCCTTTTCACGGTCAACTTGAATGTCAAGTGGACGTGTCACTTGACTAGCAATTTCTTCGGCAATAGCTTGTGGGTCTTCGTAATTAGGGTCATCAGCTGTTAAGATAACGTGAAGATTTGGGTGAGCATTGATGACACGAGCAAAGTCAGCACGACGGCTTTCTCCCTTATTACCAGTTGCACCAAGAATCAGGTGAAGGTCACCTTTTTGGTGTTCCTCAACGACAGATAACAGTTTTTCAAGACTGTCACCATTGTGTGCATAATCGACAAAGACTTTAGCACCATTAGTTTGCGTAATGACTTCCATGCGACCAGGAACACTTGTTTGGGCAATTCCTTTTTGAATGTCAGCTAGACTTGTTCCCAAACGCAGACAAGCAAGACCAGCAGCAACCGCATTTTCTTGGTTAAATGAGCCAATGAGCTGAATATCATAATGTCCTGCTAGTTTGCCAGTCACATCAAAGTCAAAAGCTCTGCCATTTTCAATCGTATTATCAGAACCCTTGCCGTAAAAATCATGAGGAGTATTGGCAACTTGTTGTGCAACAACGTCAAAGTAATCCATTCCTGCATTGACAACCACAGCTTTGCTATTTGCCATTAAAAGACGTTTGTGGTAGAAATAATCTTCAAATGTTGGGTGTTCAATCGGTCCAATATGGTCTGGGCTGATGTTGAGAAATGCTCCGACATCAAAAGTCAAGCCATAAACACGTTCAACCAGATAAGCTTGACTAGAAACCTCCATGATAAGGTGTGTCATGCCATTTTGGACAGCTGTTGCCATCATTTTGAAAAGGTCAAGACTTTCAGGCGTTGTTAACTTTGATTTAAAGAAAGTTTTGCCGTCCAAAGTTGTGTTCATGGTTGAAAGCATCGCAGGTCTGTGGGTTTGTTTCAAGATATTGTAGGCAAAATAAGCAGTAGTTGTTTTCCCTTTTGTTCCCGTAAAAGCAATGATTTTCAAATCATTTTCTGGATGACCATAAAATTCCATGGCGATTAAGCTCATGGCTTTTTTGATATCAGTGACGATAATCGCTGGAATATCAAGCTCATAATCAACTTGGCTAACATAGAAAGTCAAGCCATTTTCAATTGCTTGCTCAAGATACTCTTTTTTAAAGGTCGCACCTTTGGCAAAGAAAAGTGTTGATTTGTCTGCTTCGCGACTATCAAAACTAATCTTAGAAAAACTTGGATTTTCTTTCCAATCTAAAGAATAGTGATTATGGAAAATAATTTCGCGAAGATTATGGTCATTTTTCAGAATGTCGAGGGTTTTTTCAAGTGTAATCATACTCTCTATTTTAGACTTAATGTCTTTGTTTTACAAGTCACAATCAAAAGTTTATAATAAAAAGTAACGCTTATTTTAAAAATTAGGAAGAGTACTATGTCTGAAAACAAAACAAATATGACACAGCAGCAACAGATGGTGCGTGGGGCGGCATGGTTGACAGCGTCAAACTTTATTAGTCGCCTTTTGGGTGCTTTCTACATTATCCCTTGGTATGCTTGGATGGGGACTCACGGTGAGCAAGCCAATGCACTTTTTGGAATGGGCTATAATATTTACGCCGTTTTCCTACTCATCTCAACCGCGGGAATTCCTGTTGCTATTGCTAAACAGGTTTCGAAGTATAATACGTTAGGTCAAGAAGATACTAGTTATTATTTATTACGTAAAATTTTAAGATTGACCTTGGTATTGGGGCTTATTTTTGCGGCGATTATGTACATTGGCTCACCAATTCTAGCTGCTTGGAGTGGTGGCGGAGCTGATTTGGTTCGTGTTATGAAAAGTCTATCTTGGGCACTCTTGCTTTTCCCGTCAATGAGTGTTCTACGTGGCTTTTTCCAAGGATTTAATAATTTAAAACCCTATGCCATGAGCCAAATTGCAGAGCAAATTATCCGTGTTATCTGGATGCTTTTAACAGCTTTCATGATTATGAAAATTGGCTCTGGTGATTATGTTTCAGCTGTTGTTCAATCAACGTTTGCTGCTTTTATCGGAATGATTGCTAGTGTCCTCGTTCTCCTTTTCTTCCTTTGGCGCGAGGGTAAATTGCAAGCTATTTTCTCTGCAGGAAATAATGATGTTGATATTGATGCCAATGCGATTATCATTGAAACGATAAAAGAAGCTATTCCGTTTATCATTACAGGAGCAGCGATTCAACTCTTCCAGATTGTTGACCAGTTGTCATTTATCAACACAATGAAGTTGTTTACGTCGCACACGACCAAAGAATTGCAAATTTTATATGCTTATTTGTCAAGTAATCCAAATAAAGTAACGATGATTTTGATTTCTTTGGCTACTGCCATCGGTGGAGCTGGTATTCCTCTTTTGACAGAAAACTTTGTTAATAAAGACAAAAAAGCAGCAGCGCATTTGGTCATTAATAGTTTGCAAATGCTGTGTATGGTGCTTTTCCCAGCAATGCTTGGGGCGATTATTTTAGCACAGCCAGTCTATACGCTTTTCTACGGTGCGCCAAATAGCACAGCCCTTTGGTTATTTGTAGGTGCCTTGGTGCAAGTAATTTTCTTAGCACTTTATAGTCTTTTAGCGCCTATGCTTCAAGCCTTATTTGAAAATCGCAAAGCTATTCGATATTTTGGTTACGGTTTAATTATTAAGATTGTTTTGCAAATTCCGTTTATCTATTTCTTCCACGCTTATGGCCCACTTTTATCCACAGCCATTGGTTTAACAATACCAATTATTCTGATGTATAAGCGCATTCATGAAGCGACACGCTTTAACCGTAAAGCTTTGTGGCGAGGAATTCTTCTCGTTAGTATTTTAACAGTTATTATGGGTGTTATTGTTGCCATAGCAACCGTTGGACTTCATTTTATTGTTAGCCCAACGACACGTGTCGGTAGTGTTGTTTATATTGTGCTTGTAGGTGCCATAGGTGTGCTTCTTTACGGATTCCTTGCTTTGGTAACTCGTCTGCTTGATAAATTAATTGGTGGCAGAGCAAAAGCACTCCGCCAAAAACTACATTTAGAATGATGAAAACAGTCCACTGGATTGACTCGCTTTCTTATTTCTGGGCTCGTGAAAAAAACGTCCACTGGACGTTTTTTTAGTTATAGTTTTTACTTATAGCTGATTATCAAGAAATAGAATAACGAAAAGTCATGCATTTCAACGAATAAATGATAACACTTTTAAAGACGGTTCTGTTCTTATCATTGAGCAAAACACACCATTGTCAGGTGCGACTGCTGGAAAAACGAATACGTGGAATTATCGTATAGTTTCTCCTAACACACAAAAATCAGAAGGTTGGACGTTTGCTTATCCAGATGGCAAAGAACCTAGTTGGTAATTTTATATCAAAAACAATAAAAATCAAATTTTTTACTAAAAAAGGCTTGCGAAATTAATATTCTTATGTTATATCAAAGATGGTAACAGGATAGTTACATACGTGTTTACTATTTTTGTGTTAATCTTTATCTTTTACAATTTTATAATAATGCAGAATGTTACCAGCGAACCTCGGTTCGCTTTTTTTAAATCTTTTTTGATGGCTAGAAAAAATGCTCCATTATATGTAATGGTTGTTTTTCCTGTGCCACCTTTTTTGATATGTGTAGTTACAACAATAGGGTCTTTTGCCAAATTCACCATATTACCACCCCACTTCTTTCAAACGTTTTTGTTCAAATTCTTCCAATTCTTCTTTCGTTTGAAAAGCTTTGGGGTTGCCAAATTCAATATAGTCAGCATCACGTAAGAAAGCCTCACGTTCTTCTTCTGGCATTGCCAATAGTTCACCTTTTGATTTGACTTCATCATTTGCGTTAATTGCGAATGATGCCTCTCCCCAATCTTTAACATCTTCTGATGTCATAAACATTGAGTATGTTAGTTTGTCTGATTTAATCATATTAATTTACCTCTTCTTTTTATTATTTTTATATTATTATACCTATATTATACAGTATTTTTTATTTATTGTTATGCTGCACCACTAGAAACTGTAAAAGAAGCCAGCAAACGCATCGCTAGCGTCTTTGGAAAGTAAAGACATCAGTCCAATTGGCTGATGTTTTTTTCATAAAACTGAGAATAATGACTAATTTTAAAAAAGTATGACATTCGTCATAATTAGTGAGCATATTTTGCCATTTTCTGCTATAATTGATAAAGTTAAACTAAATTCAATATAAAAGGAGTACATCATGGGAAAATTCCAAGTTATCTCACACCCGCTTATCCAACACAAATTATCAATCTTGCGTCGCACAACAACTTCAACTAAAGATTTTCGTGAATTAGTTAACGAAATTGCAATGCTTATGGGTTATGAAGTATTGCGCGACCTTCCACTTGAAGATGTTGAAATCGAAACACCGATTACAAAAACAACTCAAAAACAATTAGCTGGTAAAAAATTAGCAATTGTTCCTATTTTACGTGCTGGTATCGGTATGGTTGACGGTTTCCTTAGCTTAGTTCCAGCTGCTAAAGTTGGTCATATCGGAATGTATCGTGATGAAGAAACATTGCAACCTGTTGAATACCTTGTGAAATTACCAGAAGATATTGACCAACGTCAAATTTTTGTGGTTGACCCAATGCTTGCAACAGGTGGTTCAGCTATTTTAGCCGTTGATTCTCTTAAAAAACGTGGCGCAGCTAACATTAAATTTGTTTGTCTCGTATCTGCACCAGAAGGTGTTAAAGCTCTCCAAGAGGCACACCCAGATATCGACATTTACACAGCCACTCTTGACGAAAAACTTAACGAACATGGTTACATCGTTCCAGGTCTTGGTGACGCTGGTGACCGCCTATTCGGTACAAAATAAGATTAAGTTGATTGCTTAACTAATAATAAAAAAGTTTGTGTTCTATAATGAACGCAAACTTTTTGTTAGTCGTGGATAGTGCTAGAAATATTTTTGGCAAATTGTTGCGCTGCTAAGGGAAGTGTCTGCCAATTTTTCCATGCAAGAACAACGGTTCTGAAAGGATTTTCGCTAATCTGACGAACAGCTAAATCCTCAAGAGATAAGCCATCAAGGAAATTTTCATAAAGCAAACTGACTCCCAATCCTTGTCGAATCATCTCCAAAATCGTATAGTTGTCATAAATTTCATAGGTAAAGGTCGGCACGATATTTTCCTTAACAAAGGCAGTGCGTGTCAAACTGTGGTCACCTTCATCAAGTAGAATTAACTCTGTCTGAGCTAAATCAGCCAGTGAGATTTCGGATTGCTGGCTTCTACTACGGTAGTTGTTGTTCCTATCATTCAAGCTATGATGACACGAAAATACCAGATTTAAAGACAATAGCAGCAATTCTGATTGTTTTATCAGGGCTTTTTTATTGATTGGTACCGATTTATCGCAATTTAATTTCGGCGCGATTATGTGTCTAATGGCTACAGCTTTATATGCTATCTATATCATTCTCTCTAAATATTTAGTTGAGCGAGTAGATGCAATGAGTTTGGGCAGCTGTCCTTGGTTTAGCATTGATTTGTTTAGCTTATGGTTGGGTGATGCAAACCATTGTTCAAGCTTATGTTAGCGCAGAATTTACTAGTTTTATGTTTTCACTAGAAGCTATTTTTACAGCCTTTTTTGCCCTTTTATTTTTTGGAGAATGGCTGAGCGGTTTAGCTTATTTGGAAACTGTTTTGATTTTTATCGGTGTGCTTTTAGTGACTTATCAGCCTAAAAAAGACAAGCAATCCATTTTACTTCAGGAAAAAGTCAATTATTAACGTTTTTATTTGACCTTTTTTGACCAATTGACTATAATAGTTTCAGATTGATTATTAAAACCAGACATGGACTAAAAGGTGGTTAATCACCATTTCAATTTGTCCGTGTATCTTAATAAAGGAGAAAATATATGATTCCTGTAGTTATTGAACAAACGAGCCGTGGCGAACGCTCATACGATATTTATTCACGCCTTTTGAAAGACCGTATTATCATGTTGACTGGACCAGTTGAAGATAATATGGCTAACTCTATCATTGCCCAATTGTTGTTCCTTGATGCACAAGATAACACTAAAGATATTTACCTTTATGTTAATACTCCTGGTGGTTCAGTATCAGCAGGGCTTGCCATTGTTGATACAATGAATTTCATTAAATCAGATGTTCAAACAATTGTTATGGGTATGGCAGCTTCAATGGGGACTGTTATTGCGTCATCAGGTGCAAGAGGTAAACGTTTCATGTTGCCAAATGCTGAATACATGATTCACCAACCAATGGGTGGTACTGGTGGCGGTACACAACAAACAGATATGGCAATTGCTGCCGAACACCTTTTGAAAACACGTCAAAACTTGGAACAAATTTTGGCTGACAACTCTGGTCAGACATTGGAAAAAGTTCATGCTGACGCTGAACGTGATAACTGGATGAGCGCACAAGAAACCCTCGAATACGGCTTCATCGACGAAATCATGGTAAATAACGAATTAAACTAATTGAAGATAATACTATATTAAGCCCACCTTTGGTGGGTTTTTGTTCTGAGCTGACCGAGGATACATTTAACGTTAATTGTGGTATAATCGTTTTATGTTGACAATTGATGAACAATTATTTGCTATTGATGAGGCTATTGATGAGGTTGTCGCATCCTTTCTTGAGTTGGAAAGTGTCAAAGACTATCGGAAAGCACGTGAGGTTTTCTTGACAGATACTATGCTTCAGGAAAAAATTATGCATTTTCAAGCCTTGAAACAAAGCTATGAAGATGCTAAGCCGTATGCAGCTTTTCGACCAGAAGTTTCTGAAATGCGTCATCAACTTTTTAAGGAAAAAAGAGCCATTGACATCAACGAAAAAGTGAGTCAATTGCGACAAAGTGAAGTTGCTGTTCAAAAGATTTTAGCAGAACTATCACAAAAAATCTCATCAGCTATTTCATCTGATATTTTTGTAGATACAGGTTTGCCTTTGGCACCACATAAATCACACCATGGGAATTGTAGTAAAGGAGGACGGAAAAAACATGTTTAAAAAACAGAAACGTCAGGGGATTATTGTTTATTTATACTATAATCGTGATGCTCGAAAATTAAATAAATATGGTGATGTTTTATACCATTCGCGTAAAATGCGATATCAGGTCTTGTATGTGAATAAAGAAGAAGCAGAAGATATTGCAAAAGAAATTTCAGAATTGAAATTTGTTAAAGAAGTATCATTATCACAGTTTGATAATATCGATAAAAATTTTGTAGGCAATTTAGCTCGTTTTTGATATAATATAATCTTGTATGACGAAGAAGTACGCAAAGAATATTGACAATTTTCTGATAATTCAGTATTCTTTGAAGTAACTTTTTATTAGAAATTTAAGGAGAGAAATTCTTATGCATAAAAAGATTGCGCTTACAGCGCTAACTTTTTTAGCCTCAATTGCTTTAGCAGCTTGTAGTAAGTCACCAGACGTCACTGCAAATGCCACAGGAACAACGATTGGTGACACCTTGAAAATTGGTGTTAACCTTGAATTGACTGGTGCAGTAGCTGCTTATGGTAATGCAGAAAATGACGGTATAAAACTTGCCGTTGAAGAGATTAATAAAGCTGGCGGTGTTGATGGTAAAAAAATCGAACTCGTTACGAAAGATAATAAATCTGAAAACGCGGAAGCTTCTACCGCAGCGACTAACTTGGCTATTCAAAGTCAAGTTAATGCCATGATTGGTCCAGCCACTTCTGGTGCGGTTTCTGCCGCTAGTTTGAATGCACAGAAAACAGGTGTTCCGTTGTTGACTCCAAGTGGCACACAGGATGATTTGACAGTGGATAGTGATGGCGTTAAAAAGTACGTTTTCCGTACGACTTTCCAAGACAGCTTCCAAGGTCAAGTTTTAGCACAGTACGCTTATAGCAATTTGAATGCTAAAAAGGTTGTTCTTTATTATGATAACTCAAGCGACTATGCTAAAGGGATTGCTGAGGAATTCCAAGAAAAATATCAAGGAGAGATTGTTGCAACAGCGACATTTGCTTCAGGGGATAAAGATTTCCAATCAGCCTTGACAAAATTCAAAAACTTGGATTATGATGCGATTGTAATGCCAGGTTATTATACAGAAACTGGTATCATTACAAAACAAGCGCGTGATATGGGTATCGAAGTTCCAATTTTGGGACCTGATGGATTCAATGATGATAGCTTTGCTGACTTGGCTGGTACAGCAAATACGCATGATGTTTATTACGTATCAGGTTATTCAACGAAAACAGCACTTTCAGATAAAGCAACAGAATTTATTGCAGCATATAAAGAAAAATACGGTTCAGAACCAAATATGTTTGCAGCGCTTGCTTATGACTCTGTTTATATGATTGCAAAAGCAGCAGAAGGCGCAGAGACTTCTATTGATATTGCTAATAACTTAGCAAATCTGACAGATTTTGAAGGTGTTACTGGTACAATGACTATCGATGAAGATCATAACCCAATCAAGACAGCCCTGATGGTTAAGATGAAAGATGGTGTTGAAGATTCAGCTGAAGCCGTTGAAATTACAGGAGATAACTAGAGGTCATTTTCCTTTAGCTTTATATCACATAACTAGAAAGTTTGGTATTATATGTTTTTAGAACAGCTCCCCCAACAACTGGTTAATGGTATTATTCTAGGAAGTATCTATGCGTTACTTGCTCTCGGTTATACCATGGTTTATGGGATTATTAAATTAATTAATTTTGCTCATGGCGATATTTATATGCTAGGTGCATTTATCGGTTACTATGCTATTAGTAGCCTTCACATGAATTTCTGGATTGCACTCGTTTTTACAATGATTACAACAGCTTGTCTGGGAATGATTATTGAGTTTTTGGCTTATCGTCCATTACGTCATTCTACGCGTATTGTTGCTTTGATTACGGCGATTGGTGTGTCATTCTTCCTTGAATATGGCATGGTTTTCTTGGTCGGCGCAAATACACGTTCATTCCCGCAAGCTATCGACATTGTCAGCTACAAGATTGGCTCTGTAACGGTGACAAACATTCAATTGTTGATTTTGATTGTTTCCCTTGTTTTGATGGTTGCGTTGCAATTAATCGTTAAGAAAACAAAAATGGGGAAAGCAATGCGTGCTGTATCTGTTGATAGCGATGCAGCTGAATTAATGGGAATTAACGTCAATTCAACAATTAGTTTCACATTTGCGCTTGGTTCAGCACTTGCAGGTGCCGCAGGTGTGTTAATCGGTCTTTACTATAACTCAATTGAACCATTAATGGGGATGACACCTGGTATTAAAGCATTCGTTGCCGCTGTTCTTGGTGGTATCGGCATTATTCCAGGGGCAGCTTTAGGTGGATTTGTTATTGGTGTTTTGGAAACTTTATCAATTTCGCTCAACCTTTCAAGTTATCGTGATGCCATTGTTTACGGTGTCTTAATTATCATTCTTTTGGTAAGACCTGCTGGTATTCTTGGCAAAAACGTGAAAGAGAAGGTGTAGAAAATGAAAAAGAAGGTGTAGAAAATGAAAAAGAATCTAAAAATCAATCTTTCTTGGCTTGCTTTGATTGTTGTTCTTTTTGGAATCTTAGAATTTCTAGCAACAACTAATATTTTGAACCTTTACTACATTCAAATTCTCATGGGGATTGGGATTAGTATTTTAATGGGACTTGGTACTAACCTTGTGCTCGGTTTCTCAGGACAATTCACACTTGGACAAGCTGGGTTTATGGCAATCGGTGCTTATGCAACAGCGATTATCACACAACAAAATCCAACTTACGGTGGTTTCTATTTCTCAATGCTTGTTGGGATTGTGATTGCTGTTCTTGTGGCGCTTGTCTTTGGTATTCCAACACTTCGTTTGAAAGGTGACTACCTTGCGATTGCAACGCTTGGTATGGCTGAAATTATCCGTATTGTTATTGTTAATGGTGGCGATTTAACCAACGGTGCGGCTGGTTTGACAGGAATTTTGCCATACACAACATGGCCAGTTATCTTTATCTTTGTCGTTGCAATTACGATTTTGATTTTAAATTTCCTACGTTCATCTATTGGACGTCAAGTTATTTCTGTTCGTGAAGATGAGATTGCAGCAGAAGCAATGGGTGTCAACGTCACAAGAATGAAAGTCTTGATTTTTGTAATGGGAGCTATCATTTCAGCTATTGCTGGCTCACTTTACGTTGGTTACATCGGAACAGTTGTACCAAAAGACTTTACTATCATGAAATCAATTGATTACTTGATTATTGCCGTTCTTGGTGGGCTTGGTTCTATCACAGGAACTATTCTAGCAGCCATTGTTTTAGGAATTCTTAACATGTTCTTGCAAAACGTTTCAAACCTCCGTATGATTATCTATTCATTGGCATTAATCTTGGTAATGATTTTCCGTCCAGGAGGACTTTTAGGAACAAAAGAATTCACATTATCACGTTTCTTTAATAAAACTAAGGGGGGCAATCATTAATGGCACTTCTTGATGTTAAAAATTTAACCAAAAATTTCGGTGGTTTGACAGCCGTTGGTGATGTCACAATGCATCTAAATGAGGGAGAATTAGTTGGTCTTATTGGTCCAAACGGTGCTGGTAAAACAACGCTTTTCAACCTTTTAACAGGTGTCTATGAACCAAGTGAAGGTTCAGTTTCTTTAGACGGCACATTGTTAAATAGCAAGAAACCTTATAAAATCGCATCACTTGGTCTTTCACGTACTTTCCAAAATGTTCGTCTCTTTAAAGATATGACCGTTTTGGAAAATGTACTTGTTGGCATGGCTAATCAAAATAAATCACATGTCTTTGCAAGTTTTCTTCGTTTGCCAAAATTCTATCAAAGCGAGGAAGAGTTGCGCCAAAAAGCTATGGATTTGTTAGCTATCTTTAATTTGGATGGGGATGCAGATACTCTAGCTAAAAATCTTCCTTACGGTCAGCAACGTCGTTTGGAAATTGTGCGTGCCCTTGCAACTGAACCAAAAATTCTCTTTTTGGATGAACCTGCTGCTGGGATGAACCCACAAGAAACAGCAGAATTGACACAGTTAATTCGTCAAATCAAAGAAGAATTTGACATTACCATTATGCTTATCGAACACGATATGAGCCTTGTAATGGAAGTGACAGAACGTATTTACGTTCTTGAATATGGACGTTTAATTGCTCACGGTACACCTGATGAAATCAAAAATAATCAACGTGTTATTGAAGCTTATCTTGGAGGTGAAGGATAATGACAATGTTAAAAGTTGATAATTTATCAGTCTATTACGGCGTTATCCAAGCTGTAAAAGATGTTTCTTTTGAAGTCAATGAAGGAGAAGTTGTCACACTTATCGGTGCCAATGGTGCTGGTAAAACTTCTATTCTTCGTACGATTTCTGGTTTAGTTCGTCCAGGTGCTGGTAAAATCGAATTTTTAGGACAAGAGATTCAAAAAGAACCCGCTCGAAAAATCGTTGCTAGTGGTTTGTCACAAGTTCCTGAGGGGCGCCACGTTTTCCCAGGCTTAACTGTGCTTGAAAACCTTGAATTGGGGGCTTTCTTGCGTAGTGACCGTGAAGAAAATCAAAAGAATTTGAAGAAAGTTTTTAATCGTTTCCCACGACTTGAAGAGCGTAAATCGCAGGATGCAGCCACACTTTCAGGTGGTGAGCAACAAATGCTTGCTATGGGACGTGCTTTGATGAGTCAGCCCAAATTACTTCTTCTTGATGAGCCGTCAATGGGGCTTGCGCCAATTTTTATCCAAGAAATCTTTGACATCATTCAAGATATTCAAAAACAAGGAACAACTGTCTTGTTGATTGAACAAAATGCCAATAAAGCGTTAGCGATTGCTGACCGCGGTTATGTTTTAGAAACAGGAAAAATTGTTCTTTCAGGAACAGGTAAAGAATTGTTAGAATCAGAAGAAGTTCGCAAGGCTTACCTCGGTGGCTAACAAACCGTTAACTGAATTTAGTATTTAACCAAGCCTAGGATAGCTGTTATCCTAGACTTTTTTATTATTAACAACATTCCCTTCTGCTTTATTTTCATTATTTTTTCAGTCTTTGGTGAAACCGTTTGCGGTTTGTGGTATAATAATAACAAGAAAATAATGCGGAGAATTGTTATGGCAGTAAAAGATTTTATGACTAAAAAAGTTGTTTATGTGTCTCCTGATACAACAGTAGCACATGCGGCTGATATGATGAGAGAACAAGGCTTGCGTCGCTTGCCTGTTATCGAAAATGATAAGCTTGTCGGGATTGTTACCGAAAGAACAATGGCAGAAGCTAGTCCTTCAAAAGCAACGACTTTGTCAATTTATGAGATGAATTATTTGCTTAATAAAACTAAAATTCGTGACGTGATGATTCGCGATGTTGTGACGGTTTCACCGTACGCAAGTCTAGAAGATGCGATTTATACCATGATGAAAAATCGTGTTGGAATTGTTCCTGTTGTCGAAAGCGGTCAAGTCTATGGTGTCATCACAGATAAAGATGTCTTCAAAGCTTTTCTTGAAATTTCTGGTTATGGCGAAGAAGGCATTCGCGTGGCTATTTCGGCTGATGATACGGTTGGAACTTTGGCAAAAATTGTAGATACGATTTCAAACGACAACCTCAATATCAAACGTACCGTTGTTGCCACTCGTAAATCTGGAAAAGTTGCTATTGAAATTCAAATCGATGGTAAAGCTGACGTTGCAAATTTGCGTGAAAAATTGCTTAATCAAGGCATTCAAGTTGATGCGATTGAATTAACAGAAGCAAAATCATTGGATTGATTGGTAATCTAACTGAGAGAGCAGAATTTAGTTTCAAACTAGGTTCTGTTTTTTTTTGAGCGACGAGATGTAAAGTCATGTTTATTAACTTTTTATGCTTGAATCCAATAAGTTAGCGAATTTGCTAGTGTTATTTTTGCTTATTTTTTGTTAAAATAGAAGCATAGAAAGAATTTTAAGGAATTTTCATGAAAAACGGTATAATTATTTCATTTGAAGGTCCAGATGGAGCTGGAAAAACCACAGTTTTAGAACACGTTCTTCCAGTTTTGCAAGAAAAGGGCTATGATATTGTAACCACACGTGAACCTGGTGGTGTTGAAATTGCAGAGCGTATTCGTGATGTCATCTTAGATGTCAATCACGTTGCTATGGATAGTAAGACAGAGTTGCTCTTGTATATGGCAGCAAGACGTCAACATTATGTTGAGAAGGTTCTGCCAGCTTTAGAGGCTGGTAAAGTGGTTTTGATTGACCGTTTTATTGATAGTTCAATCGCTTACCAAGGCGCTGGACGTGGCTTGGATAAAGATATCATTACGAGATTAAATGACTTTGCAACAGACGGTAGAAAACCAGACTTGACGCTTTATTTTGATGTTGAATCAAAAATTGGTTTAGCCAGAATTGCTAAAAATGCTGAGCGTGAAGTTAACCGACTTGATTTGGAAAAATTAGACATGCACAAGCGTGTTCGAGAAGGTTATTTAGCCTTGACTGAACAAGAAAAACGTATTGTGACTATTGATGCGTCACGTGAATTGGCAGATGTTGTGTTAGAGACACTTCATACCATTCTTGAACAGTTAGCAAAAAATGAGTAGAGGGATTTAGATGGAATTAGAGCACTTGCAACCCCAACTTTTTAAAGAGTTTAATCAAATTTTGAAATCAGATAGGATGAACCACGCCTATCTTTTTTCAGGGGATTTTGCGAGCTTTGATTTTGCTCTTTACCTTGCTAAAAGTCGTTTTTGCGAAAATCTCCAAGATGGTTTGCCATGTGGAGAATGCCGTGAGTGTCAGTTAATTGCTGAAAATGAATTTTCAGATGTTAAGATTGTCAAACCAAGCGGGCAAGTTATCAAAACTGATACGATTCGTGAATTGATGCGCGATTTCTCACATTCAGGTTTTGAAGGCAAATCACAAGTTTTCATCATTCAAGATTGTGAAAAAATGCATGTTAATGCTGCAAATAGCCTTTTGAAATTCATTGAAGAACCGCAAAGTTCTTCCTACATGATTTTGTTGACTAGTGATGAAAATAAGGTTTTGCCGACGATTAAAAGTCGAACACAGATTTTCCGTTTTCCGAAAAATAAGCCGCTGTTGATTGAGCAAGCTGAAAAAGCTGGAGTTTTGAAAACACAAGCAGAAATATTAGCAGAATTGGCAAAAACACCGAAACACCTTGATGAATTGATGCAAGATAAAAAAATATTGGATGTCATTCAAACTTGTGAGCGTTTTGTCACGGTTCTGCTTAAGGAAAAAATGCTAGCTTATTTAGAAACAGGGCGTTTGGTTCAAGTTGCTTTAGAAAAGTCTGACCAAGAACTTGTTTTTCAACTCTTGCCGCTATTTTTAGCAAAGCAATTTAATCAAAAAGAAAGTTTGGTTTATTTAGAAAAAAGTTATAAGGCGCAACACATGTGGAAAAGCAATGTAAGCTTCCAAAATGCGCTAGAATATATGGTGATTTCATGACAGAAGTATTGAGCGTAAAATACGAAGAAACAGGCAGTATTGTCTATGTTTTACCAAATAAAAAATACAAACTCGGCGATTACGTCGTCGTCAAAAATAAGAAAGGGTCTCGTTTGGCGCAGGTTGTCACTAGCAACGAAGTCATCGATGAGGTCAAATTACCTGCTGAGATGGATTCTGTGACGCGTCTTGCCAACGAAAAAGATAAACAAGCTTTCCAAGAAAATATTGACTTAGCGAAGCATTCGTTTTCAACGGTTAATGAGCTGATTTTAGCCAATGACCTAAAAATGAAAGTGATTGATATTATTTTCCCGTTGGAAAGAAGCTATGTGCTTATCACGTTTTCAGCAGAAGAACGTGTTGATTTTCGTCAATTGCTACGTGACTTAGCAGGTCATTTCAAAATAAGAATTGAACTTCGCCAAATCAATAGTCGCGAAGAAGCTAAGGTTTATGGTGGTGTTGGACCGTGTGGTCGTTCCCTTTGCTGCTCAAGCTTCTTGGGAGAATTTCCACCTGTATCTATTAAAATGGTCAAAAATCAAGGAATGTCACTCAGCACAGGAAAAACAGCAGGCATCTGTGGACGTTTGATGTGTTGTTTGAGTTTTGAAGATGACTTTTATAAAACCTCTAAGGAGAAATTCCCTGATGTGGGAACGGAGATTGAAACAGCTGATGGCTTGGGAGTTATTGTGGGGATTGATGTGTTTTCTGATACCATCAAAGTTCGTTTACCAGAAAAACACACGCTTTTAACCTATGCTTTAGAGGAGGTCAAAGTACGTGGATAAAAAAGAATTATTTGATGCCTTTGATGGTTTTTCACAAAATTTAATGATTACCTTGGCTGAAATTGAAGCCATGAAAAAACAAGTGCAATCACTCCTAGAGGAAAATACAGCTTTGCGTCTTGAAAATGATAAAATTCGCACGCGCCTAGCTCAACTTGAGCAAGATACGCCAGCTAAATCTTCTAAGCAAGGAAAACGATATATCGAAGGCATTTACCATGATGGTTTCCATATTTGCAATGACTACTATGGTCAACGTCGTGAAAACGATGAAGAATGTATGTTCTGTATGGAAGTTTTAGATAGGGAGTAACTGCCTATGAAAGTACAAAAAAGTTTTAAAAATCAGACAACCTACGGCAAGTTGTATCTTGTTCCAACACCAATTGGCAATATGCAAGACATGACTTATCGTGCCGTGGAAATGCTAAAAAATGCTGATTTTGTCTGTGCAGAAGACACTCGCAATACAGGGCTTTTGCTGAAACATTTTGATATTTCAGCCAAGCAGATTAGCTTTCATGAGCACAATGCCTATGAAAAAATTCCTGAATTGATTGCTCTGATGAAAGAAGGAAAAATTTTGGCACAAGTGTCTGATGCTGGGATGCCTTCTATTTCTGATCCAGGTCATGATTTAGTAAAAGCAGCTATCGCTGAAGAGATTCCTGTCGTTGCTATCCCAGGGGCTTCTGCTGGGATTACGGCGCTTATTGCGAGTGGCTTAGCACCGCAACCGCATATTTTTTACGGTTTCTTGCCAAGAAAAGCTAAGCAGCAGAAGGAATTTTTTGAAGCTAAGAAACAGTATCCTGAAACACAAATTTTTTATGAGTCACCTTATCGTGTCGCAGATACATTGGACAATATGTTAGCAGTATATGGTGACAGAAAAATTGTTTTGGTTCGTGAGTTAACAAAACTTTATGAAGAATATCAGCGCGGATATATCTCAGAAATTTTGGAATACATTGCCCAAAATCCTTTAAAAGGAGAATGTTTAATCGTTGTATCTGGTCAAGACGAGACAGTGACATCAGAAGAGATGCCAGAAGATGTCAATCCTGCTGAACTTGTTGCTCGGTTAGTCGAAGCTGGTGACAAACCAAATCAAGCCATTAAAAAAATAGCTAAAACTTATGGTTTAAACCGCCAAGAAGTTTACAATGCTTATCATCAACTTTAAAGATTATTAATCAGTTGAGACAACCACCGATGATTATGGAATTATCATCGGTGGTTTTTGTCTTCAAAGCTTTTTTGCTTAGTTTTTACAATTTTACGTTAGAAAACATAACATTAATACTTATATCGAAAATAGCGATTTAACTAACATTTCTATGTCAAACCATATAATTGATAAAAATAGTATTATCAAGGGAAGAAGAAAGTTTTTAACCTAACAGCCCTTACATCCCACCTCTAAGGTGGCGGGATGTAAGGGCTTCGGTCTAGTGCAGGGACTTGCTCCCTGTGCGTGACCGACAAAAAAAGCACCTAAACGGTGTTTTTTCTATACTATGAAAAACTGATAACTAGCTTTTTGTCTAATGCAATAGCCAATTTGCTAAGTGTTTCGACGCTGGTATTCGCCCCTCTTTCAATGCGTGCGATAGTGGATTGAGGGAGGTTTGCTTTTTCTGCCAACTCTTTTTGAGTATAGCCCATTTCTTCCCTTGCTCGCATAACTGCAACTGAACTTAATAATTTGTCTAATTCCTCTGTATAGCCTTTTCTGAACTCTTTATTTTCTAAGCGTTTGTCTAGGTATTCTCTAAAATCAACTGTTCCCATGATTTGTGTTCTCCATTTCTTCAAATTCTTGTTTTAGGTATCTAGCGTGTTCTAATTCTTGCCGTGGTGTTTTTTGAGTTTTCTTTGTAAATCCATGCGTAATAATATATCGGCTATCTACTTCATGAAAATACAAGGCCCGCTGAATATTACTGGATACTTTTGAGCGTATTTCGTAAATATCATTATCTAGCTTTTTACACCATTCTTTTCTAAATGCGTCAAGCAATCCTACCTCTTCAATAGCACTGATAGTGGCTAGTAACTTTTCTTGGTCTTTTAGTGGTAGGTTTTCTAAAAATTCTAGGAATTCAATCCTCCCATTTGGTCGCTGATAAAAAGTGAATTTAGGTTTTTTCATACCTTAATTATATCATATATAGGTTCAGAAGTCAATAAAAGATGTTTTTAGTTGACTTTCTTTCTCATTTTCGATATGCTATAATCAGTTACAACAATGAAAGTGTGATAAAATCAATGAAATTAGATACAAATGCTCATTCAGTCTTTCTTCTGCACTATCATCTTATTCTTGTTGTCAAGTACAGGAGAAAAGTATTCACGGACGAAATATCTAATAGAGCAAGGGAAATATTTGAGTATATCGCCCCTAATTATAAAATTGAGTTGGTAGAATGGAACCACGATAAAGACCATGTTCACATTTTGTTCAAAGGGCAACCTAAAACAGAAATGAGTAAATTCATCAATGCTTACAAATCCGCTAGTAGTCGATTACTAAAGAAAGAGTTCCCTATTATTCGCCAAAAACTCTGGAAAGAAATGTTCTGGTCTCAATCTTTCTGTCTCCTATCTAGTGGTGGAGCCCCTATTGAAGTTATCAAAGAATATATCGAAAATCAAGGACAAAAGAAATGACAGTTAGGCAAAAACCTTATAAGTTCAGAATATATCCAACTAAAGAACAAACTGTTATGTTCTCTAAAACATTTGGCTGTTCTAGGGCTATCTGGAATATGATGTTAGCTGATAAAATCAAGCACTATGAAGAAACAGGACAAACACTAAAAAATACGCCAGCTCAATACAAGAAAGAGTTCGAGTGGCTAAAAGAAGTTGATAGCCTTGCATTAGCTAATGTACAACTCAATCTCCAAAAAGCCTATAAATCTTTCTTCCAATCTGGATTTGGTTTTCCAAAATTCAAGAAAAAACGTCATCGTCAATCTTACAAAACAAACAACCAAAACGGGACAATTACTGTACTTGATGGAAAAGTCAAGCTCCCTAAAATTGGGTGGGTGAAACTCAACCAACATAGAGAAATGTCTGGTGTTATCAAGAGTGCTACTATCTCAATGACAGAAACAGGTAAATACTTCATTTCGATTTTGTGTGAAACTGAAATCTATCCACTCCCAAAAACAGGGGAGCATGTAGGGATTGACCTTGGGTTGTCTGATTTCGCTATTCTATCAACTGGAGAAAAGATTGGAAATGAGAAGTTTCTCCAAAATCTCTCCAAGAAACTAGCTAAAGAGCAGAAAATCCTTTCTCGTAGAGCCTTGGTTGCTAAAAAATCTGGTAAGAAGTTGTCTGAAAGTATGAACTATCAGAAACAACGTATCAAGGTAGCTAATATCCACGAGAAGATAGCTAACAAACGCAGAGATTTTCTCAATAAGCTAAGTACGGAAATTGTCAAGAACCACGATATTATCTGTATTGAAGACTTATCCAGTAAAAATCTGATGAAAAATCATAAATTGGCTAGGGCTATCGGAGATGTCTCTTGGTCTGAATTTGTGAGAATGTTAGAGTACAAGGCTGAATGGTACGAAAAACAAGTATCAAAAATTAGCCGTTGGTATGCTTCATCTCAAATCTGTTCAGATTGTGGCTTCGCTTCAGGTAAAAAGCCACTCTCAATCAGAGAATGGACTTGTGAAAATTGTGGTAGTCATCACGATAGAGACATCAATGCAAGTATCAATATTCTAAACGAAGGGCTACGCTTAGCCTAACAAATAAAGTGAACCGTAGGAACTACGGGGATAGCTTGGTAAACTTGTGTAACCGCTGTTGGTTAGAAAGCTAATCATCAAGTCAGCACAGTACCCAAGAAGCTCCTACCTCTAAGCGATAGCGTAGGTAGGAGTGGTTCACATGCCGAAAATGGCTAACGTTTTATGTAATAAATACATAAAATTTAGAAAATTCACAAAAAATACTTTACTTCACCAAAAAACAATTTTATATTATCTAACATAAAATCTCGCAACGCTTGTTGTAGTATTTTAGAAAATTGACTTTAAGGTTTAAAGTCTTAAAATATAAAAGGAGTTTTTGATATGGATGCAGGAAGCATAGCTTTTATGATTATCTGTGCTAGCCTAGTCTTTTTGATGACACCAGGTTTTGCATTCTTCTATGGTGGTTTAGGGAGACGTAAAAATGTCATTAATACAATGATGCTGTGTGTGATTCCGATTGCTGTTGCTTCAGTAATGTGGATGATTTGTGGCTATTCCCTTTCATTTGGTGGTGATGGAAGCCTAATTGGTAATTTCTCGCATCTCTTTTTCAACGGTGTTAGCGAAACAGCTAGCACACGTGGTTTAGAAATTCCTGATGCGTTATTCGCAGCGTTTCAAATGATGTTTCCAATCATTACGGTTGCCATTTTAACAGGAGCGGCAACAGGACGTATTCATTTTACACCTTTGATTATTTTCATCATTTTCTGGTTTCTCTTGGTTTATTTTCCATTTGCTCATATGGTCTGGGATGAAGGGCTTTTGGCTCAATGGGGAACAATTGACTTTGCTGGTGGTGATGTCGTTCATATTACCTCTGGGGTTTCAGGTTTGGTTTTGGCATTGGTACTTGGAAAACGTCGAGATTATAAGCGTTTAGAGTACCGTCCGCATAACGTACCATTTGTTTTCCTTGGTGCAGGTCTTTTCTGGTTTGGTTGGTTTGGATTCAATGCTGGTTCTGCCCTTGCAGCAGACAGGCTTGCAGGACATGCCTTTGTCACAACACACATTTCAGCAGCGGCAGCAATGTTGTCTTGGTTGATTGTTGAAAAAGTGTTAACTGGAAAAGTCTCACTTGTTGGTGCTTCAACAGGATTGGTAGCAGGGCTTGTCGCTATCACGCCAGGAGCAGGTTTTGTTTCAACTTGGAGCTCTCTTCTCATCGGTCTTTGCGTTAGCCCAGTTTGTTATTTTGCGATTTTAGTTCTTAAGAGTAAATTCGGCTATGATGATGCTTTAGATGCCTTTGGTTGTCATGGTATCGGAGGGATCTTTGGTGGTTTGGTAACAGGACTTTTCACTACACCAGAACTCGCTCTTGACGGAAATAATATCGGCTTAATCTATGGTAATGCGCATTTATTCCTAGTAACAATAGCAGCTATCATTTTTACAATTGTTTGGTCAGCGGTAGCAACTTTTGTTGTTATTAAAGTGATTTCAATCTTCACAAGTATTCGTGTTGAAGAACGTGCGGAAGCTATTGGTCTTGATGATAGTGAGCATGAAGAAACAGCTTACCCAACATTTATGGGGCTTGATTCATAATTAAAGGATAGTTAGAAATCTGAGCTAAATAGAAACGTTTAGAAAGAGAGTGTATTATGAAAAAAAATAGAGGCGATTATCCGTTCAGACCGTTTGGAAGATCTCAAAGATTCCTTGTCTAAAGCAGGATTTACCAAGGGAATGACAGTCAGTCAAGTACTTGGTTATGGAAACCAACGCGGTTTTGCAGAATATGTTCGTGGTCAAAAGATTGTGCCAACATTGCTTGCGAAAGTAAAAGTTGAAATTGTGCCCCATGATGCGGCGGTTGATGAAATTGTGGATATCATCTGCAAAGCTGTTCGTACAGGTGAAGTTGGAGATGGTAAAATCTTCATTCTTCCGATTGAAGAAGTTGTTCGTATTCGAACAGGAGAACGAGGTGGTGATGCTGTTTGAGTTTTAAAATCTCCGAAGTTTAGTCAAGCAAAAATAGTGGTAGAAAACCTGAATTCTTAAAGGATTCGGGCTTTTGGTATAAAAAAGCTGAGACAAAACTATCCAGCTTCTTTGTTTATATAGTTATTGTTTACAAGACGCAATTAATTTTTGTTCCGTGCGCAGCTTTGGCACCTGTTTTTTCAATAAGTTCTTGGTAATTATCAGCTGTGACACCGCCACCAATCATGATTTCGATACGATCGTCAGCGTGATCAACAAGGTCTTTAAGGTGAGCAATGTTTTCAAAAATGTCATTATTTTGAGCAGATCCGTGTGTCAAAATACGTGTAAAGCCTAATTCAACCAATTGGTCGAGTGCTTCTTTTTGCTCTTCAAGCGGAATGTGGTCAAAAGCCATGTGAAAAACAAGTGGCAATCCTTGTGTAGCAGGAAGAAGTTGTTCGATACCGTCTTGGTCGATATGATTATCTTTTGTTAATAATCCCAAAACTAAACTGTCACTTTCAAGTTCAACGGCATGAAGAATATCGTCTTCCATGATGCGAAGTTCGCTATCATTATAGACAAAGTTACCACCACGAGGGCGAATCATTGTTGCTAGTGCGATGTCTTTTTCATGCAGGTAGCGTGCCGCTTCTTTGATAACACCATAAGATGGCGTTGTACCTCCAACGGCTAAATTATCACAAAGTTCAACACGTTTAACAGACTGATCGAGTTGATTGAGAAGTGTTGTATTTTCAGCACAAAATTCTTTGATAATCATTTGGACTCCTGAATTATTTACTACTTATCATTATATCATGATTATTTATAAATATTTTGAGTAAAAAATCTCAAAAATCTTTACAAAATTCAGAAAATTGTGTTGTAATTTATACCATTATACGGAGGTATTTTTATGACAATTTACAATTTCTCTGCAGGTCCTGCAGTGTTACCGAAACCAGTGCTTGAACAAGCACAGCGTGAAATGCTTGACTACCAAGGTAGCGGCATGAGTGTTTTAGAAATGTCCCACCGTTCCAAAGAGTTTGATAATATCATTAAAGAAGCAGAACAATTATTGCGTGAATTAATGGCTATTCCAGATAATTATAAAGTGATGTTCCTTCAAGTTGGTGCATCTACGCAATTTACAATGCTTCCTTTAAACCTTGCTAAGGGACGTAAGGCATATTATCTAGTTGGTGGTTCGTGGGGTAAAAAAGCTTATGCAGAAGCTGTTAAATTGTCCCAAACTGTTCCTTTTGAGCATCATCTGAAGATACAGTATATGATCATATCCCTACTTTTGATTTAAAAGATATTGCCCCAGAAGCTGCTTATGTTCACCTCACAACAAACAATACAATTGAAGGAACGTCTATTTATGATCTTCCTGATACAAATGGTGTGCCAATTGTAGCGGATATGTCTTCAAATATTCTGGCTGTACGTTACAACGTTGAAGATTTTGCTTTGATTTATGCAGGTGCCCAAAAGAACATCGGTCCTGCAGGGGTTACAGTTGTAATCGTCCGTGAAGATTTCTTGAATGATGAACCAACGCTTTCTACTATGCTTGATTACCGTATCCAAGCAGAAGCGGGTTCACTTTACAATACACCGCCTGCATATAACATCTATATTGCAAAACTTGTTTTTGAATGGGTGAAAGCTTTCGGTGGTGTTGATAAAATGGAAGCTGCTAACCGCGAAAAATCAGGTTTGTTGTACGATTTCATTGACCAATCTGACTTCTATACAAACCCTGTTAAAAATCCAGAAGAACGTTCAGTAGCTAATATTCCATTTGTAACACCAAGTAAAGAACTTGATGCTAAATTTGTTGCTGAAGCAACACCGCTTGGATTTTAAAATATCAAAGGTCACCGCTCTGTGGGTGGTATGCGTGCTAGTCTTTACAATGCATTCCCACGTCAAGGGGGACTTGATTTGATTGAATTCATGAAAAAATTTGAATCTGAAAATAAATAATTGTTTTATTACCACTTTCGCATCGAATTTGTTATAAAATAGATTCATAATCATTAGAAGAGGTAATAATATGGAAATTAGACAAGCTTTTCCCAATGAAGTCGACCAAATCATGCTCGTTATTGAGGACGCACGAAAACAATTGGCAGCAAGCGGTAGTAATCAATGGCAAGGGGAATATCCTGATGAGGATACGATTTATGATGACGTTTTGACTGGTCAAGGGTATGTAGCCTTATTAGATGGGGAAATTGTAGCCTATGCAGCTGTTATCACTGATGGTGACCCTGCTTATGACAAGATTTACGCTGGTCAGTGGAAACACAATAATCACCGTTACATCACATTTCACCGTGTTGCTGTTTTGTCTAGCGTGACTGGTCGAAAGGTTGCTCAAACATTTCTTCAAGGATTGATTGAAGGAACTGATGGACATGATTTCCGTTGTGACACCCATGAAAAGAATGGTGCCATGCAACACATTTTTGAGAAACTTGGTTATGTCTATTGTGGAAAAGTTCCAATTGATGGTGAACGTCTAGCTTATCAAAAAATTAAAACTAAGGATGAGAATGCTCTCTATCAAGAAGTTGATGAGGATGATCACCATAGTTATTAACAATAACGGAAAAGGAAGGCTTTTTGTAGCCTTTGTGTGAAATAAATGGTATATAGTGTTAAAACGTTTAATAATATTAATCAAGTAGGGCTTAAAGAATTAGGAAATCATTTCCAAATTGATGGTGATTTAGCGGAAAATCCAGATGCCTATATTTTTCGTAGTCAAAATTTGCATGGAACAATATTTCCAGAAAATTTAAAAGTGATTGCGCGTGCAGGTGCAGGAACAAATAATATTCCGATTGATGAAGCAACGGCAGCAGGGATAGTTGTCTTTAATACGCCTGGTGCAAATGCTAATGCTGTAAAAGAAGCGGTTCTTGCTTCTATCTTGATGTCAGCGTGTGACTACATTGCTGCTAATGCGTGGGTAAAGACCCTTTCTGCAAAACAAGTCGAAGCTGGTAAGAAACAATTTGCTGGTAATGAAATTTCTGGTAAAACGCTAGGCGTTATCGGACTTGGTGCTATCGGTGGTCGTATTGCTAACTATGCACAACGTCTTGGTATGAATGTTCTAGGGTATGACCCATATGTTTCTATTGAAACAGCTTGGAATATTTCTCATCACGTCAAACGTGTGGCTGATGTTAAAGAAATCTTTGCGAATTCTGATTATATCACTGTTTATGTGCCTTTGACTGATGAAACACGCCATACATTTGATAGTGAAGCGTTTGGTTTGATGCAAAAAGGAACGGTTGTTATCAATTTTGCGCGTGGTGAATTGGTTGACAATGTGGCACTTTTTGAAGCTATTGAAGCTGGTGTTGTGAAACGTTACATTACCGATTTTGGTACAGAAGAGTTGCTTAACAAAGATAAAATCACAGTTTTCCCTCACGTAGGTGGTTCAACGGCTGAAGCTGAACTTAATTGTGCGATTATGGCTGGTAAGACAATTCGTCAATTTATGGAAACAGGTGAGATTACTAACTCTGTTAACTTTCCAAATGTTCATCAAGCATTGACTGCACCGTATCGTATCACATTGGTTAATAAAAATGTGCCAAATATCGTTGCTAAAATTTCAACAGCGGTATCTGACTTAGGTATTAATATTGATAATATCATCAATCGTTCAAAAGGTGACTATGCTTATACGCTATTTGACCTTGATGAAACTGATAAGGCGAAAATTGATCACTTAGTTGCTAATTTTGAAGCTAGCGATAATATCGTTCGTGTACGTTTAATTACGAAAAAATAACAATAGAGATTGGAAGAGTTGGGAGTATTTCTCAGCTCTTTTTTTCTTTTTTTGCTATAATGGTTAAAGCGATTTCAAAATTAGGGGAGGGAGATAGTTTATGGATAAAAAGTAACTAAAAGAATACCAAAAACAGTTAAGAGAACGATTTTTCAGTGTTCAATTTGATAATAAAAAAACAAAATTTGGTTCTGTTAGTTAATCGTGAAACTGGAGTAGAATATCTTGGAGTGACGGCTGGTCTAGGTGTTCCTTCGGGGATAACACCTTTAATTAATGCGGATGGGACACCTAAGATTAATACAGAATGGCAGAACCATCAGTTATAGATAAGGAAGCAGAGCTTGCTTTTTCTATTAGGCATATGGATTAAGTGGGAGTGATAAAATGTTAAGAAAGTTGGTTTATCAGTCTGATTTAGGAGAAATAACAGTATTAGCTAATGAAAAAGGGCTCTTAGGTTGCTATTTTCTAGGACAAAAGTATTTTGAATATGATTATGAACGCGAAAAAATTATTGAAGAAACGACCATTTTTTTAGATGAGGCAAAAGTTTGGTTGGATGATTATTTTGCTGGTAAAAATCCCGACCCGAGTCGATTGACCTTGGTACCTTATGGTACGGCTTTTCAGAGGAAGGTTTGGAAAGTCTTAGCGCAAATTCCTTATGGGGAGACAATGACCTATGGAGAAATTGCCGAAAAAATTAACTGTGGTTCGGCGCAAGCCGTTGGTAGGGCTGTTGGTAAAAATCCCTTGTCTATCATTGTTCCTTGTCACCGTGTTTTAGGAAATCAAGGGCAATTAACAGGCTATGCTGGCGGAGTAGAGCGAAAGTGTTGGCTATTGGAACATGAGAAAGCTAATTTTTAGAAGGAGAAAGAAATGTTTACTTTTTATGAATATCCAAAATGTAGTACGTGTCGCCGCGCTAAGGCGGAATTGCAAGAATTAGGTGTTGATTTTGTAGCTGTCGATATTGCAGTCGATACCCCAAAGGCAGAACAATTGAAAGAATGGATTGAAAATTCAACATATACTATCAAAAATTTTTTCAACACTAGCGGACAAGTCTACCGTGCACTTGGTTTAAAAGATAAAATCGATAGTTTGTCAATTGATGAGGCGGCAAGCCACTTGGCTTCAGATGGTATGTTGATTAAGCGCCCAGTTTTAGTTAAAGATGATAAAGTGCTACAACTAGGGCATCGAAAATCGTATGCTGGATTATTAGAAAAATAAAATCAACCATATATTTTTAGTTAAGTTGAAACCATGATAAACCATTTTTCTTTAGGTTATAAATCATTAGTTTGTCGTCATAAGTTAATTTCATATAAAAAACACCCCAATTGTTAAATTTTTTGTTTAACTTTTGGGGTGTAGTCCAAACTTAGATGATTTATATGTTTATAAATCAATTTCCAAGACAATTGGTGTGTGATCTTGGCGTGCGCCTGAGTCAATCATCTCTGATTTTGTGATTTTGTCTGCGATACGACTTGATGTGAGCCAGTAGTCAATACGCCAGCCACTATTGTTGATTTTGCTTGTTTTGCTACGTTGCGCCCACCAGCTATAAACATCAGGAATATCGCCATGGATGTAGCGGAAAGTGTCGGTAAAACCTTTTGCTAGTAAGTTGGTGAATCCTGCACGTTCTTCGTCGGTAAAGCCAGGAGAACGACGGTTTGAGCTTGGGTGTGCCAAGTCAATTTCTTTGTGAGCGACGTTGTAGTCACCTGTTGCCAAGACTGGTTTTACTTGGTCTAATTCTGCCAAGTAATCCGCATATTTTTCGTCCCAGATTTGACGTTCAGCCAAACGTTTTAAACCGTCACCAGCGTTTGGGGTGTAAACTTGTGTGACGAAAAATTTGTCAAATTCAAGGGTGATAATGCGCCCTTCACTATCCATGGTGTCAGGAGCACCGATTTCAGGATATGAAATGCTTGGTGTCAAGCTACTTTTGTAGAGAAACATGGTACCAGCATAGCCTTTTCTGGCAGGTTCAACAGATGAACGCCAAGAGACCTCGTATTCAGGAAAGTAATCTTGCAAAATTTGAAAATGCTTTTTGGTCGGACCTTTGGCTGACAATTTTGTTTCTTGAATGGCAATGATGTCAGCATTTTCAGTAACCAAGGTATCAATAACAGCGCGCGAGAGAACGGCGCGTGCAGAATCACTTGTGAGTGCTGCGTTGAGCGAATCAATATTCCATGAAATGAGTTTCATAATAGCTTACCAGACTTCTTTTGAGAAGTCTCTTCTTTCTAAAAGTTTAATCGTTAGTTTATATTTTAGCAAAAAAAGAGAATGCTTGCGATTCTAATGCTTTTGGTTAGATCATTTTTGAAAAAAGTGGCACAATCTATTTAGAAAAAAATCTAAATACCTAAACTTTGGAGGAACATTATGGCATTTGCTGAAACATTTAAAGCTTTGTCGCATCCAATCCGAAGAGAAATTCTGAATTTATTAAAGAAAAAATCATTGACAGCTGTGAGATTTCAGAGCAATTTGATGTAGTTTGGGCAACGATTTCGCATCATCTTAGCATTTTGAAAAAAGCTGGATTGGTTGTTGAAAAACGAGAAAAGAATTTTATTTATTATGAATTGTCTACCTCGGTTTTAGAGGATGTTATGGCTTGGTTAGCTGATTTAAAGGAGTTTTCGAAAAATGAAAAAATTAATAAAGAATTTTTGATGACAGCACTTGTGATTGCATTGCCAATGGTGATTGGAGTGATTTTCTGGAATCAACTTCCTAAAAAAATCCCGACTCATTTTGGAATTGATGGTCAAGTAGATGGTTATAGCAGCAAGCTTTTTACGCTTTTTGCTTTTCCAGCTTTGTTTCTTCTTTTTCAAATTATTTGTCTGGCATCTTTTGAAAAAGAATCTGTAAAAGTCAATATTCCAGCAAAAATGAGAAGATTTTATACTTGGTTGATTCCAGTTTTGAGTTTGATTATTCAAGGATCAATCTATGCTAACGCACTTGGTTTTATTAAGAGTGGTCCAACACTTGTCACGACTTTTCTAGCGATTGTTTTTATCGTGATTGGCAATTATCTTCCTAAGATACAACGAAATGCTACAGTTGGTATTCGTATTCCTTGGACGCTTTCTGATGATAAAAATTGGTATAAAACTCACCGTATGGCAGGAAAAATGTGTTATAATGATAGGACGAAATAAAGGAGACATTCTATATAAAAAGTCAAGAGAAAATTCTAAACAATAAAAAACACCCTCACTGCGATAAACTTGAAT
>CAKPVT010000019.1 GCA_934196125.1 uncultured Streptococcus sp.
ATTCAAGTTTATCGCAGTAAGGGTGTTTTTTATTGTTTAGAATTTTCTCTTGACTTTTTATATAGAATGTCTCCTTTCTTATTTCACTCTCAGTATATACCTTAGAGCTAACTCCAAGTCAAGCAAAAAACGTCAAATTTATTGAAAAATCGTCAATTTTTTAACGATACAAGCCTAAGCTGGTGTCAAGATAAGTTTCTGGTTGGTCAATGATGTGTTTTACGAGTGTCACGATTGCTTTGCGAGAAACGTCATGTCTATAGAAAGTCTCACCTTTTTGCGTAATCTGACATGTGCTATCTTGTCCATTGTCAAACCACCATGGGCGCAAAATCGTGTAATCAAGTCCTAACTGTTCAACAATGTCTGCCACTTTGCGATATGGTTTAAGAATCGGCGCAACTACACCTTTTTCTTCCAATACTTTATTGTTTTTTTAGAAATGGAAAGACATGCCCAATTCCCAAATAAGCCACCGCTTGATAGACAATTTCTTTGATTTCAACTGCTGTAACGCCAAAATTTAGCGCTGCTGGCTCAATAGTTTGAAATTCATCAATGCCTTGGCAACCTAGTAACGTCGCTAAAATCACCTGCTTACCCGTTGCTGTTTCTTATCCTGCCGTTGCAGGTTCTTATCCGCTTCCGTTTCGATGGAGTCCCGGATGGTATCCATATGCTCGGTTTCTCTGTCCCGGAACTCCTTATAGACATCACTCAGAGGACAAGGGAACGAAGCAAAGCCCTTGCCTTTTCCGGCTCAAGCTCAAGCTCCATCTCCTCCATACACATTACGATGTCCTCCCGCATCGTGTATTCGTAGGTGTGGTTGAGGATTTCGGACAGCTCCTGATGCAGTAGCCAGTCCCGGTATTTGTCCTGCTCGGCTTTCATTTTCTCATAAAGGCGAGCGTTGTAATCTGTTTCGCTCATAGCGAACACCCCCTTCAAAATAGAAATAGCCGCCTGATTTCTTTTGAAAACCAAGCGGCTATGTATGTGGTTTATTCTGTTGTTAAAACAAGGCACAGGATGCAGATTGGAGGGATCAATTCATATCGTTATTATCCTTAATACCTTCGTTCATTTTCTTAATCTTCCTTTTCCACACAGAATACTGAGTTACCCAAGCAGCGAGGAAGATCGCTACGAATATGCCTACATAAGACAGAATTCCAGCGGTCGAATGGGGCATCCAGTTGGCAAAATAAGAGATAGGGAACATAATCACGCAAGCAATTGCGAAGTAAATCCCGCTTTGCTTTGCAAGACTCCACGAATCAATCTCCCAAATAACCGAAGCCATTGCAAAGCCTGTGCCCATTATTCCGCTCAGAGCGGTTTGAATGAGAATCGCATTTAATTCGCTCCCCATTTTATTCACAAGCTCCGGAGTGACCGGATAGAAAAAGCCATCCCCAATGCAGATTGAGATAATCACCGTAATGACATATCCGATTGCAATGCCTACAGGGAAACCAAGTAGTCCTCGTCCAATCAGTTTTTTCTTCATTTTCACCACCTCACAGTCCTAACAGTTGTTTGATTTTGGCAACGGATCGCCGTGAAACATAAGTAACCGTACCGTTTGAAAGCGTAATGCAAATTGTCCCGGCAAAGCTCAAATCAAAGCTCTTGACCTTTCTCAGATTGATAATATCCGAGTTTGATATTCGGACAAAAATCTTGCTGTCAAGCCGTTGTTCCGCCTCATATAGCCTCAGACGGAGCGCATACTCGCCGTGATCTGTCTCGGCAAACACCTTACCTGATTCGGCAAAAACACGGTAGATATCAGACGGTTCCAGAACCTCGACCACACCCTCCCTGAATCCGGCAATAACCTGCGGTTGCTCGTCTGACAATCTTTTTATGATTGCATTGACTTCATCGGTCATTTTGTCCGTCATCACGATGATTTTTGGCTCTTTGTATTTTTCTTCTATCTTGATTTCAATTTGCATCGATTCATCTCCTTGCTACAGTTACAGTTATAGTATAGAAAAATCAAGAACCGATTTCTACCGATTCTCGATAGGTGGTTGTTTTAAGAACATAGGTGGTGATTTCTACGGGAATCTCATACCGGTCTGTATGGGCAGCTGATAAGTATCTGCGGTACGGGATTGCGCCCACACCACAGATGGATTATCTTTCCGGCTCGTTTTTGCGCTTTGCGCTTCTCTGAACCGGAATGGAGAGCAGTTCTCTTGTACGCTCTCCAAGTTGTTTTTCAATGGCTGTCAGCCGCTGCTCCGGCAAATTGAGGGACGGATGACGGGTGAACTTGAAGTCCACCATTCGCCGCAGCTGCGCCTTCTGCTTTGCACCCATTACCTCTTTACACACATCCTCATAGGAAATGCGGTAGGGATTGGAATGGGGCTTTGCATACGCACTCAGGTTTTTGAAATCATCCGGCATTGCATAGTTGAACAGCGACAAGCCGTTATCGAAGATGGGCGCAGGGGCGATAATTTCGCCCGTATGATTGTTCCGCAGCAAGCCGAAGTTGCCGAAGTGTCTGTCCTCATTGTAAATCAGGGCATCGAAAACCAGCATACTGCAAAGCTACTCGTAGAACTCGTCGCCCAAGGTCTTGTAATAATCAAGGCAGGCTTTCAGCGTCGTCTTGCGGAGAAAACGCCCAATAGGGACGAAAGAGGTTCAATATCTGTGAACAGCCGGCACTTGGAAGCAAGGATTCCTTTCCAGTTTTCCAAGTCGTACTGTACGCAGCCGATGCCCATTTTGTCTGCAATCTGACAGGCATAATACTCGCTGTACGGCTCGTTTCCGGTGTTCGCAGCGCCTTCCGTGCCGCCCTTATACAGATAGTTCCCGTCATCCTCCACAAAGCGCCAAGCCTTCCGCAGCATACCATTGGTAGTCAGCTCCGACGAGGTGGAGAACGCCTCCCAACTGCCACCCACGCCGGTATCGCCGGTATCGCCGGTATCGCCGGTATCGCCGGTATCGCCGGTATCGCCGGTATCGCCGGTATAAGCCACCAGTGCCAGCGATTTTTCATAAAAATAACGCCCTACTTCTGTCAACTCAAAGCCACGATTTTTATGCGTTAAAAGTGTCACACCCAGTTCTGTCTCTAAACTCCGAATCTGCTGTAAAATAGCTGACTGTGAGATAAAATGCGAATCGGCTGCCTTGGTAAAGGAATTTTCTTCGACAACTGATTGAAAATATTTGATTTGTTTTAGCAAGCCGGCAACCTCCTTCTTAGACTGAAAAAGCCATTTTTATTTCAATTTTTTAGTATTCAAATAGCTCAACAAGCTATTAAAATCAGGAAAATTAAGGGCAATGCGATCTTTTCCCAGACTTCCCAGTTTACTATGTCCGACAAAAGCTTCAAGAAATAACTTCGCTGATTTGGCAAGGAGCAACTTCTTCTCCGCTCCAATAGAATAAAAAGAAGCAATGCTTGTTGCCAATTTTGCGCCAAATTCTCGGTCAGTCGTCACATCGTTAATGCTTTTGATACCGCTTGACATCAAGGTATCAAAAAGGGTATCAAAAAGAATTTTCAATTCTTGACTGGACAATTCATCCGTCCATTGTTTAAACGTTTTTTCAAGATTACGGCTTAAATCGGTTGGCTGTTCTGCTAAAATCAACTGCCCCGTCTCAGCATCAAATTGCCATGTCGTCAAAGCGTGTTGCATGATTCCAGAAGCCTGACTTTTAACCACAACAGGATCAATGTCATTATAAAGCATAACACCAACGATGGATCCTTCAGGGCGAATGACATGCACACGCTCACGAATAGCTTGGTATCCTACTCGCTCAAGTTCTTTTTCTTGCAAACCTGGTGCATCAAGCATATAAACTTGCTTGATTTGCGAACGCCATTTTTCCTTAACATGAGCCACAGCGTACAAGGCTAAATTCCCACCCTTAGAATGCCCCGATACCATGATAGGCATTGAATGACTCGCTAAGTAACGCTCAAGATAAGTCACCGCTGCACGATGAGCAGGAATTTCACGAACATAGGCTAATTTAAAATCTTCTTTCCAGCCAATCAAGGTATCATCTGTCCCACGAAAAACTAATTGATAATGATTAATTTCAGGTAAACTAAAAACCATGGCAGAGAATTGTCTCTCATATTCGGCATCAACATCATTCACGTAAGCTAACAAACGCAAATCAGCAAACCGTCGTGATGAGGTTACATTTTTTAGCAATTCAACACGCGCCTTGGTTACCAAAAAACTATGATTGAATACCCTCTCACCAGCCTCGTAAGGCATCAGAATGTCATGTAATGTTAATTCTTTTGAAAAATCAAGCGTATTATCTAAATCTTCAAAGCAAAAATATCCCAGTTCATTTAAACAAAGAATATCTGCTTCGTTAAACGGAAATTGCTCAAACGTTTCATTTTTATGTTTTGCTAGATAATCATTAATTGTTGCCATATCGTCCTCTTTACTCTCTTGAATTTTACAAGCATTTTCCAAGAGTGTCAAGAAAAAGCCAAACCACCAAATTCTCTAAAAACGTTGAATGACTTTCGACACTTCAAACATCCTTAAAATAAAACTAACCCCAACTCGTATGTAAAAGCTAGGGTTACTGTTTTTATCGTCTCTAAAGTGTCATCAGCCGCTTACGAATTTCTTCTAAACCAACGATGATAAACGGGCAAAGTATAAGATAAATCCAATGCCACACACCCAAACTCGCGGTGTTAAAGAGATTATGAAAAATAGGCACATAAACTAATAGGATAAAAATAGCTAATTCAACTACCAAGCCAATATTGATTAAGGAATTGCCAAATAATGACAATTTACGAATGGATTGGTCAGTGGTACGGATATTCATCACCATACCAATTTGACAGAAAATGATAGCCCCCAAAGTCATGGTTGTAGCCTCACGATAAAGTTGACCTGAGCTAGCAAGTACTGCCAAATTGCCATTATGTAAAAAATAAGTGATAAAGAAAGCACCCATGGCAAGTGCCGACTCAATCAAGCCATACCATAGAAACGCTTTAACAAGAAGTGATTTACTTAAAAGACGGTCTGATAATTTGCGCGGAGGTTCTTGCATCACATTGGGTTCTGGAGGTTCAACTCCTAAACCAAGAGCAGGAATCATATCCGTTCCCAAGTCAACCGCTAAAATTTGCATAACTGTCAAAGGGAGTGGGACAAAACCGCGGAACAAGAGGAAAAAGGCAGACGGCACCGCTTCTGGCGTATTTGAATTGAAAATATAGGTCAAGAATTTCTTGATATTATGGTAAACCGCTCGCCCCTCTTCGACTGCATCAACAATGGAAGCAAAATGGTCATCCGTTAAAATCATATCAGCAGATTCTTTAGCTACATCCGTTCCCGTAACACCCATGGCCACACCGATATCAGCTTTTTTCAAGGCCGGCGCATCATTAACACCATCACCAGTTACCGCAACAACTTCGCCTAATTCTTGAAGGGCTGTTACGACACGATATTTTTGTTCAGGTGCCACACGCGCAAAGACAATCTCACCAGTAAGAGCTTCTTTAAGGTCCTCGTCAGACATCTTTTCAAGTTCCAATCCAGTTACCACACGTGCATCATCGCCACGAACAATACCAATTTTCTTAGCAATACTAAGTGCGGTCAAACCATAGTCTCCCGTCACCATAATAATGCGAATACTAGCTTTATGGCATTTATCAATCGCTTTGCGCACACCTTCACGTGGTGGGTCACTCATGGCAATCAAGCCAAGAAAGACCATGTGCTGTTCAATATTTTCTTGAGTCCATTGACTTTCTTGAACCAAATTCTCCTTTTCCAAAGCACGGTAAGCAAGAGCTAACACACGCAAGCCGTTTTTAGCAAAGTCATCATTTGCTGTTAAAATACGCGCTTGGATATCGGCAGTCATTTCATGCAAGCCCTCTTGGTCTTTATAATAATGGCAGAGCTCAGTCATTTCTTTTGGAGCCCCTTTGGTAATCGATACCAAAGAACTGCTATCAACCAAACTATCAATGCGATTAATCGTTGTCATTCGCTTGCGCACAGAATCAAAAGGTAATTCTTTCAAGCGCGGTGCCCAGCGATTATTATTTTCAAGAGTAATTCCAGCTTTTTCGGCAAGAACATTCAAACAAGCCTCGGTTGGGTCTCCAAGAACAGTATAAGAGGCATTCTCGTCATCAGGTGGCAAGACTTGTGCATTGCTACAAAGGTGAGCGAATCGGACAAGTTGTTCAAGCAATTGATTTTCGACAAGCGAAGCTTTCTTACCACCGCTATTACGAATGTCTCCTTCTGCTGAATATCCTAGCCCTGTTACTTCATAAGCTCCAGAAACTTGCCAGAGGCGATTAACTGTCATGGCATTTTGGGTCAATGTTCCCGTTTTATCCGAGCAAATGACAGAAGTTGCTCCCAAGGTTTCAACAGAAGATAATTTCTTAACCAAGGCATTTGATTTAGCCATACGTTGCACCGCCATTGCCAAAGAAAGTGTAACGGTCGGAAGCAATCCCTCAGGGATAAAGGCAACAACCATGCCGAGCGCAAAAATGAATGCTTTAGCAAATGGCTCATGAACAAACAAGGTTGCTGCGATAAAGAAAATGACACCAACTGTAATCGCAATAACTGAGATTTGCTTCGTCAAATGGTCTAGTTCTTTTTGAAGCGGACTCTTGTCATCAGCCATATTTTGGGTCAAGTGAGCAATTTGCCCAAACTGTGTTGCCATTCCAATGGCAGAAACAATCATTTTCGCAGAACCAGATGAGACTGTCGTTCCCGCAAAGACTATATTATCGTATTCAAGCGCTGTCTTTTGTGGGTCATTATCAGGTTCACTCGTTTTAAAAACGGGATTTGATTCGCCTGTCAGCGCTGATTGATTAACCTGCAAATCAGTCGCAAGGACAATCCGAACATCTGCGGAAATACGGTCCCCTTCTTCAATCAAGACGACATCGCCAGGTACCAATTCTTCTGCTAAGATTTTCTCTTCTTGTCCCTCACGAATAACACGCGCATAGAAAGGTAACATTTTTTTGAGAGATTCTGTCGCTTGGCTGGCACGGTATTCTTGTACAAAACTGAAAATCCCATTGACAATATTGACAAACCAAATGACAAGTCCAAGTTCTAAACTATGAGACAGAATAGCAACGCCACCACCTACCCAAAGCAAAATTGCCATTAGACTTGTAAAATTTTTAATGAAGGTAAGTACAGTAGGTTCTTTGTCAGCTTCTTTCAGTTGATTCATTCCATACCGTTTTTGCCGTTCTTCAACTTGTGGTTTCCTTAACCCAGAGCTTTGCGTAGCAGCGGCTTGGTAAACGTCGTTAGCTGCGTAAGTTTCAAGTTCAAGTTGATTAACTTTTTCATTTACGTTATCAGTCATAACTTGTTCCTCAATTTCTAAAAACGGTTACATCGTTCTTACCGTTATTATACTACTTTTTTGAAAAAGTGATAAAGATAAGTTGTTTTAATGACAAAACTACTTTTAACCCCAAAAAAAGCAAGGATAACTCCTTGCTTTTTTGGGGTTTAGGCTAGTACAGTTTGTTTTTGGATTTCACCTAGAAAATAACGAGCGATCGGACCAACCACGACAAAATTATATGGTAATGCGACAACAAAATTTGTTAGCCAAGCTTGTCCATAGGCTGCAAGGCTGACACCTTCCAAGCCTGAATTGAAAATGATGCCATATAATGACATTTTTCCAAACCCAACAGATACTAGAACTCTAGAGCCATTCCTAAACTCTATCCAAACTCTGGATTTATTCCAAAATATTGTAGCCGATGCAGGTTATGGAAGTGAAGAAAACTATGTTTTTATCATGGATGAGCTGGAAAAACACCTCTAATCCCTTATGGCATGTATCAAAAAGAATTAACGAGGAAATATAAGAACAGTCCTAATAATTCCTGTAATTGGAATCATCTTGAAGAAACCGACCAGTTTATGAAACCAGACGGAGTGATTTATTCTTTTAAGAGCTACGCTCGTCGATGTGATAAGTATGGCTTTAAACGTGATTTTAAAATCTATGAGGCAGATAAAAATACAAGACACACCAGAGTTGGAAGAACTTGCCAAAACAGAAGGTGGCAATCAGAAACACATTTATTACAATCCAACTTGGAATTACTTTAAAGAACTCATAAAGGAAAAATTGAATAGCGAAGAAGGCTCTCGTGTCTACGCCAAACGGAAAACTAATGTCGAACCCGTTTTAGGTAGATTGAAGAGTGTTTTTGGCGTTCGCAGAGTCCACGTTAGAGGGAGACAAGCTATTCAAACAGAGATTGGATTTCTCTTCATGAGTATGAATCTAACAAAATTGGCTAAGAATCTAGCCTTAAGAACGTTAAACACTCAAAAACCACACAGTGATTTTATCATCTTGATTGTTTTCAAGACTGAAATCGTTGTGTGGTTTTATTTTAAAGCTAGTTTTTGCCCAACCTCTTTTTTCCTTTTTTCATTAAAGACCCAGTAATATTTACGAATATAAGATGATATAAAAAAGCATACCCTACTCCTAATAGGTTAAGTGTTATTCGTAGGAGTACCGTTGTTTTTAGTCCAAATATTAATGTTGCTGAAGTGATTGCTCCAATACAATTTAAAATCGTTTTGTTTTGATATGCTGCACAAAATCCTAAGCATATTCCGCCTAATATTCCAAGATAATTTGTTGGAATAAGAAGCAGAAGTAACCCTGATAAAATTGATCCTACAAAGATTCCAATAACTCGCTCTTTTGCTCTTTCAGAAATTTTAAAAGTGTTATATCCAGAAAATAGAGAGGAACAAGCAAAAGTCGACCACATAAATCTATCAATTCGTAAATAAGTTCCTAGAAAGAGTAATAAACTAATTCCGAACGCATAGTAAAAATACCAAATATTTTTGTTATTTATATGTCTATTTTCTTTTATTATATGAATAAAGGAAATGTTCTCATTTGAAAATTTATGTTTATGATAGAAGATGATAGCAAAAAGTCCATAAGAAAATAATAAAATAAAAAAGGAATGTACTACTTGAGTATTGGATATATAGTGTACTGTTCCAATTAAATATAGATAGGAAAAGGAGTATAATCCGGGGTTACCCATTTGGGGCTCTTTACCGGTGATAAAAAATAAAAGCAATAAACAAATGAAATGAAGTATGAATTGGATAAATGGATAAGCTATTAAAGAAATGAACGGAGCTAACCAAAGTATAATAAAAACAATTCCTAATCCTACTAGAGAATGATCTACTCTATAGCCAAATGGTACAAAACGTAAAGTTAATAGAATACAAAATAGAATAAGTGAAAACGATGAAGTATCTTTACCAAATATAAAATTTAGAGAGCTTATCCAAAAAATAGCAAAGGAGACTAATAAAATTGCTCTTATAAAAAGACAAGCTATAAGCTGAAGTTTTTGTTTCTTATTATCAACATCATGTATCTTTTTCTTTAAGGTTAGAGGATCTAATTGTAATAGTTGGTAAAAGTGCATATAAAATAATCCCTTCAAAGTCGTGGTGCTAGTTCATTTCAAAATAGCGTAAGTTATGAGCCAGAATAATTTGTTCAATTCGTAACTGTAGTCCGGCTAGGCTTCTAGCTAATGTATGTTCTTCGGTCTCTGTCATGTTTTTACGAAACGGCGTCCATAGATGGTAACCTTGTTGTTCTAAGTCCTTCTTGTGTTCACTGCTCAGGTAGCCTAAATCACCTAGGATAGCCGATTGCTTACATCCCTCTAATAGTTCATAGACCACCTTGATATCATGAACAGGGGCTGGCGTGACAACAGAGTTCAGAATATAACCAGATAAGGTCACCAGAATATGAACTTTGAAGCCGTAGAACCAAAGATGTTTAGAGGCATTTTTAATCAATAATCTGTTCCATACGTGTCTCTTGCGGTGTCATGCCTTGACGTTCATAGAAGCGAACGGCTGATTTGTTTGCACTCCAGACGTTTAACGTTAGGTTGTAACAACCAATTTCCTTGGCGTATTTCAGAGCAAACCGATAGAGTTTTTCACCAATTTTTTGTCCGCGCGCTGCTTCGTCCACACACAAATCATCAACAAAGAGTGTTTTTTGAGGAACTTTTGGTGCGCTAACGTCTTCAACAATAGTAAACATATGCGCAAGCACTTTTCCGTTGTCATCTTCATAAACGAAAATCGGACGACTATCATCAGCAATAAGTGTCGCTAATTCGTCTTCTGTGTATTTGACACCTTTTTCTTGAAATAAAACAGGTCTTGCCACATGGTGCACATAAAGGACTTGTTGTAAAAGGTCCATCAATGTTGGAATACCAGCGATTGTCGCACGTCTAATTGTCATTTTATTGACCTCCCAATCTTTTCGTTCTTTCTATTATAACATTTTGCCTTTTTGTTGCAACCTATAATTTGCCGTCCCATTCTGCGTAAAATTCCGTTAAAAAATCTTCTAGAACTTTGTGACGGTGCTCTGCCATTTTTCTAGCATAAGCCGTATTCATCAACTCTTTAAGTTTGAATAACTTTTCGTAAAAATGCATGATTGCCGTATCTTGCCCGTTGCGATAATCTTCTAAACTAGGATTGTCACGCGCTACCTTACTTGGGTCATGAATCGGACGTCCCTTGCTTCCCGAATAAACCATACACCGCGCTATTCCAATTGCACCAATGGCATCTAAACGGTCTGCATCTTGCACAATCTTACCTTCCAAAGTTGGCGGAACACTTTGACCACTTCCTTTGAATGACATGGTCGTGATAATTTGGATAATGTGGTCAATAGCTTCTTCTGATAGTTCTTGTTGCATTAGCCAAGCTTTCAGCTCTGTCAAAGCTTGCTCGGGATTAGCATTTAACTTATCATCTGCCATATCATGAAGCAACGCTGCCAATTCACAAATAAACTGGTCTGCCCCTTCTTTTTCTGCCAACTCACGCGCTGTATTTCTCACGCGCACCACATGCCACCAATCATGCCCACTGGTATCTGTATGCAATTTATCATAAACAAACTTTTCTGCATTTTGTAACATATTATTCTTATCAATCATAGATTGATTATAACATAAAAGCAAGACCAGTAGCCTTGCTTAATGATGTCAAGTATTTTAGTATTCCAATACTCCTGTCCAAGCGGATGTACCACCTGCGACACCACCAACAATTAAAATTTTAGTCATTTATTTCCCTATTTACCAATAGTTATTATAGAACTTTGACACAAAAAGTCAATAGCAAGCTATTGACTTTTTAAAAAACTAAAAAATGATATGCAAACTTATCCAAAATTGGCATATTGCCAATCCCAGACAGCTGCATATCATTAAAAAGTTACCTTTCAACCTGTTCGCTGAGTTCTTCCCATTCTAGCATGAGGTTTTCTTGTTGTTCAGTCAAGTCATCGAGTTCTTTTTGCAAATCAACGAGTTCTACGGCATCATTTGTGGCTAACATCGTTTGGTTTATTGCTTCTTCACGCGCTTCAATGTCTTCTAATTGATTTTCAATTTCAGCGATTCGGCGTGTGAGTTTGCGAAGTTCTTTTTGGTTAGCTTTTTGCGCTTGATAATCATTAGCTGGCGCTTTTTCAACAATGGCAACTGTTTTTACCTGTGCTTCTTCGGCTTTCAAACGTTCCATTTCTTCCAGCTCCGCTTTTTTCTCAAGGTAATAATCATAATCACCAAGATAAAGGGTTGATCCTTTTTCAGAGATTTCAAGCACTTTTGTTGCCACACGGTTAATGAAATAACGGTCGTGACTGACAAAGAAAAGTGTTCCGTCAAAATCAATCAAAGCATCTTCTAAAACTTCCTTGCTATCGATATCCAAGTGGTTGGTTGGTTCGTCTAAAATAAGGAAATTATCATTTTGCATGGACAATTTTGCAAGAAGTAAGCGGGCGCGTTCACCACCAGAAAGCATGCTAACTGATTTCTTGACATCATCGCCAGAGAAGAGAAAAGCTCCCAGACGGTTACGAATTTCCACTTCTGGTGTCGTTAAAAAATCATTCCAAAGCTCATCAAGAACTGTGTTTGTACGTGTCAAATTTGATTGTGTTTGGTCGTAGTAACCCACTTCAACATTGACACCGTAAATTGACGTTCCCTTGATAAATGGAATTTGACCCACAATTGATTTAATCAGGGTTGATTTTCCGATACCATTTGGTCCGACAATGGCAATGGCATCGAATTTCTTGATAGCAATATTAATTGGTTCTGACAAGATTTGGTCATCATAGCCAATTGCCGCATCTGTCACCGTCAAGACTACATTTCCTGACACTTTATCCGCATGAAAAGTCATGTTAGCTGATTTTTGCCCTGCCGTTGGTTTGTCCAAACGCTCCATTTTTTCCAACTGTTTACGGCGAGCTTGGGCACGTTTTGTCGTTGAAGCACGCACAATATTACGTTGAACAAAGTCCTCTAACTTGGCAATTTCTTTGGCTTGTTTTTCATAATTTTTGGCTTCGAGTGCTAACTTTTCAGCTTTCAAATCCATAAATTTAGAATAATTACCAACGTATCTGTCAAGCGAATGTCGTGTCAAATCAAGCGTCACCGTTGCCACCTTATCCAAGAAATAACGGTCGTGACTGACAATAATCAAAGCACCTTGATAGTTGACCAAGTAATTTTCAAGCCAAGCAATAGTTTCGATATCCAAATGGTTGGTTGGTTCGTCTAGCACTAGCAATTCAGGCTTTTCAAGCAACATTTTGGCAAGCGCCAAGCGTGTATTTTGCCCACCTGACAATTCCGAAATCTTCATTTGCCACATGGATTCATCAAATTTAAAACCATTTAAAATCGCCTTGATCTCCGCCTCATAGCTAAATCCACCCTTGACACGAAATTCCTCTGACATGCGGTCATAATCTGACATCAATTTATCAAAAGCATCACCTGTCAGCTCTGCCATTTGCATTTCCATTTTACGCAAACGTGATTCCATGCCACGTACATCATCAAAAACATGCAACATTTCATCAAAAATCGTATTCTCTGACTCGAAACGGCTATCTTGTGCCAAGTAAGATAAAGTCAAATCACGTTTTGTGTTAATGTCACCAGATGTTGGTGTTTCTTCGCCGACTAAAATTTTAAGCAAAGTTGATTTTCCAGCACCATTTCGCCCAACCAGCGCAATACGGTCTTTCTCATCAACTTGAATATTAATATTATCAAAAAGTACATCACCCGAAAACGAGCGTTCAATTTTATTCCCTTGTAATATAATCATATGTCTATTTTACCAAATCACAAGTCGTTAAACTAGGAGAATATGAAAAAATCTGCCGAAAGTAGCAGATTTTCCGAGATTTATTGTCAGTTTAAGAAGCATATAGCTCTTGAACTTTTTGGATATCGACATCTTGAATACCGTAGTAAGACCCTGAAGATTGCATAACAGACTGTTCATCGTCATCATGGTCAAGACCAATCGCATGTCCCAACTCATGTTCCGCGGTGTAAACGATACGATTATGCGTATAGCCATAATCATTTTCCGTTAAATAGTAAGTGTTCAATTTCACATCAACATGAGTAATATGATTTGTCAAAGCATTCGTTTCTGTCTCAGCAAATCCTGCTGCTTTTGAACTAGCATCAGAATATTCAGTCGCAATAATATCTGCTGATGATGCATCCGAAACTACATTAAATGTAAAAACTTCCGTTGCATTCCAAGTATTGATGGCTTCCTTATAAGCATTGACCAAAGTTTCATTGGTCGTTTCAATATAGACATTTGCAGAATTGCTTGACCAACGTGCCCCCGAATAATAAGTGAAATCATCCGTTGACAAATCTTTTAGACTATTTGCAATATCATCACTATTTGCCGAAAAATAACTTGTGACATTATTGGCAATGGTTGAAATCGTATTGGCTAACTGAGAACTGCTGTTATTGGCATAATATAGTAAACCAAAACAAACAATTCCAATAATGACAATCGTTCTAAAAATAGCCCAGAAAAAATTCCAGATAATACTGATAATGAGTCTGGGAATAAAAAAGATTATCCTAAATAAATTTCTCATACGTATCCTCGCTTTCTAGAATTTTTGGATTAAATACCATACTTTCAAATCTTGGGCTTTTAGTATATCAATCAAAACTTAAAAAACAAGAAAAAACTGCACAGCAAAAATAACAAATAGGGAGACTTGGCTTTTGCCTTACCCCCTTATCTTCTTATCTCACTTCCATAACTACTGGTAAAATAGCAGGGCGACGTTTGGTTTGGTCAAAAAGGAATTTTGCCACTTCATCGCGGACAGCCCCTTTCAATTCTCCCCAGTCAAAGCTATCTTGTGCCAAGTAATTTTCAACAGTTTGATTAACCAATTCAGCTGATTCACGCAGAATATCACGGCTTTTCTTGACATAGACAAAACCACGTGTGTGAATTTTAGCTTTTGAAATGATTTTCTTTTCGCGTTTATTAACAGTCAAGGCAACAATAAAAATACCATCTTCTGACAAGACTTTGCGGTCACGAAGAACAATGTTACCAACATCACCAATCGCATTTCCGTCAATCATCACATCACCAGCTGGGACACTTCCCTCGTGATTAAAGCCATCTTTACCAAGAACCATAACATCACCACGTTTGACGATGTATATATTTTCTGGATACATACCAACTTCTTGCGCTAACTCAGCATGCGTTGCCAAGTTACGGTATTCTCCTTGAACTGGGAACAAATATTTTGGTTGAAGAAGGTTAATCATCAACTGCAAATCACGCGCATTAGCATGACCTGAAACATTCATTGTTTGTGTGATAAGTTTAACCACACCGCCAGCTTTGTAAATCAAATTTTCGACACGCGCAACAGCTGCTTCTTTTGAAAGACTTGGCGTTGTAACGATGTAAACAAGGTCACCTTCTTTGATTTGCACATAACGATGGCGTCCAAGTGCCATTTTTTGCAAACCATTAATCGGTTCACCCATACGACCAGCTTCAAGAATAATCAATTCGTGATCTTCAAATTTGTGCATGTCTTTTGGTTTGACAATCAATTTTTCATCAACCAAACGCAAGCGTTTCATACGAATGGCTGTGCGGACAATATTTTCAGCGTCAAAACCAGTTAAAACAACACGACGACCATAGTCTACGGCTGAATCAAATACCTGCTGAATACGAACCAAGTTAGAAGCTACGGCTGCAATAATCACACGACCTTCAGCATCTGCGATAATGCTATCCATTTCAGCAGCAACTTCTGATTCGCTAGCTGTCAGAACATTACTTGTCGCATTAGCAGAATCAGAAAGAAGAGCTAAAACGCCTTCACGCCCAATTTCAGTCAAACGAGACAAGTCTGTACGGTAATATTTACGGGCAGCTTGGTCAAATTTGAAGTCGCCTGTGTAAACAATATTTCCCTCATCTGTACCAACAACAATCCCAAAACTTTCAGGAACTGAGTGAGTTGTTTTAAAGAATGAAATTGTCGCATCTGCAAATTCAATTTCAGTTTCTGCGTCAATAACATGGAAATTATTAAATTTTTTAACATTGTTATTTTTCTTAACAAAAAGCTTCGCTAACTCAATTGTCAACAGTGAGCCAAACACTGGCGCTTTAAATTCCGATAGAATATAAGGCAAAGCTCCGATAGCGTCTGCGTGCCCATGCGTCAAGAAAATTCCTTGCACACGTTTTTTATTTTCAACTAGGTAGTCAATATTTGGAATGACTTCATCTACACCCAATTGTTCATTTTCAGGATATTTAAGTCCAGCATCCAAAATGAAAATAGAGTTATTAACTTCTACCACATAGAGGTTTTTCGCATTTTCGCGCACACCTCCAAGGGCAATAATTTTAATATCGCTCATTACGATGTTTTCTCCTCATTTTATTTTTTATACGAGCAAATTACTTTGCTTTTTTTCATACAAACGGTCCTTGCCTCCAAAAAAGGTTAGCAAGTCGAATTACAGCATTACTATTGTACCATATTTTCAGAAGATTTTCTTCTTTTGGAATTAGAGAGCTCGATTGTGGGGATGAAAAAACTGAGCACTTTGACTCAGTTTCACTAATTTTAAAATTCTCTAAGTATTAGTCATACATCGATTCATAAATGGTCTTCAGCATGGTTTTAAGTTCCTTTTTGACTACCTTTAGCAATTTTTCCTGTTGGACTGATGTGATGTCAATATCATTACCATTTTCATCTTCAACAGACTCATAGGTTACCTTGAAATCTTTATCTAATTGAAAATAGACATTTTCCTTTTGATTATTCTCGGTAACTTCAAAAGTTACAATAAAAAGATTATCATCTTCGGTTGATCTAATGGTCACAGCAGGGATATCATTTGTAGTTAAATATAAGATTCTATTATACATAAAAACATCTGAACTATCGACGTCATATCCTGCTTCTCTGACAGCTTTCACATAGCGTTTACTATTCATCAAAACATCTAACTGCTCATAAGTTGTTCCCTTTTCATAAGCCCTTTTAAAATCATTATAGCGATAAGCTCGATAACTGAAAAACGAAGCAACAAGCACAAGGAGAACAATTATGGCAGAGATAATTATTGTTTTCTTCCTATTTGACATTTTCTTTTTCTCCTCGCTCTAGATAGTCATAAAAATCATTTTCTGCTTGTTTTTGTTCAGATGAAGAACGTTCATTACCATGCTTGATGTAGCTACTTCCAATAGTCTCGGCAGAAACAACATACTTTGTTACTTCTTTTCCAGCAGTTATATTTCCCTTGCCTAAATTTTGATAAAATTCTTGGACACGATTAACTTGATTCGTAATGACATCACTGTTATATTTAGTGTTAATTTTAAAAATATCTTCAACATTATCAGCACCGCACATTCTTTGATAAGTATTAATAGCGTCTAAATCGGAATTAAAATCAGCACCATCATATCGCCCAGAATCAATATCGCCTTTAAAAGAAATTTCATATTTTTCCATTGGGACTATAATTGGAATCTTTGTCCCAAAAATATTAACATACTGATAAACATTATTTCCCACCGTACTCATTACATGTGCAACCGTAGCCATATCAAAAGTAAATTCACCCCAACTTCCTTCCGTAAAAGCAGATAACTGAACCGCTTCATGAGCAAAATCTTTTGAACTTTCACTATTTTTATGTTGGTCAGGAATCTTAGCTCTCAAAATCGTATATTCTATTGAATTAATCCCATATTTGAGACATAATTCCTTTAAACTTTCATCATCAGAACTTAGTGTTCCCGCAACACCAGGCCACCTAGCTGCGTCATAGACAAACGACGCAACTATCCGATTAAATTCATAAATGACCTTTTGATTTGACCAGTCTTCTTTTGGGGCTTGCTCGATAATGCCTTGTTGTAGGTCAAAAAGAATGGTAGCCGTTTCTCTATCAAAGCCGTAAGTCTGCATGTAATCATTAATAATATCTGCTTTTTCGATGTCTTCTACTGATTTTTTAGACGTGCTAAGAGATGTTAATGTTGTTGCCCAATTTAAATCATCTGGAATGGTAAATGTCCCAGATGAAGCATTCCAACTGCTACCGATTTGAGATAATCCTGTCGTAATTTGTATTTTAATTGTTTCCAATTCATTGAACAAAGTAACAGAATAACTATCATAAGATCGTAAATCATCTAAAATCGTTTCATAAACGCGTTTATTCGCATGATGTCCACGAATTAACGTCACATTATTTTGTCTTAATTCTGATTTTTCATCCGCTGAAATCGTTAGACGCGAAATCTTTTGATTCATGTCGTCCAATTGGCTAATAAGGTCTTCTTCTTGTTGAATAAGGCGAAGTAATTCGTCCTCACTCCAACTTTTGGTATCCACTTGGTTTTGATACTCTTCTGGCAATTTAGCAATGGCTTGCGAAAGAGCTTCAGAATACAATTCACCACCTTGAGCAAGTGGCAATAAAACAGCTGAATAATAAGCTTTAGCCGAATCATAGGCTTTTCCTGTTAGCTTCTCTGTTTCTTCTGCAAAGTCGCTGATTGCTCTTTATAAAGCTTGGTATCCCTCCACTTCTGCTTGACAAACAGACTGCGTGCTCCTTGCTTGTTCTTCTGACTGCTCCAAAGTCATATTAAGTTCCATTTCATTTCCCCCCTGTAAAGATAACTTACGTCTTTCATTGCGGACATTGTCTATCTCATCTTCAAGCCGTATCTCCTCTTTTTTTAAATCAACAACCGAATCAATCACACAATCAAAAGTTCGTGACCGAAAAGCTCTTTGCTGATTATTATTAAGCTCAATCTCTCCTGCATAACGGCTATGCTCTAAAATTTCCCAAAGGCTATTTTCTAACCTTAAACTTTCCCTATCATACCATTCAAAATCATTAGAAATACTTTCTGCAAGCCTACGATTATCCGTCGCTTCCTCAAAAGCCTGCAATAATTGACGTTCTTTTTGAATTAATCTATCTTGACTAGTCACTCTAACTTAACTCCCAAAACTTTCTGCACCCGCTTGATCCACCCTTCAAAATCACTAGCTACCGAATGAAGATTTTGAGAAGCTGTTTCAACACTTGACACAATTTGTGCTAACAAAGACTTTGATTCTTCCATAAGGTCGTGAGCTTTTGTATTCCCTTGAAGCTCCGTTTGTGTATCTTGACTAGCATTACCAACGTCACTTAATGTTTGACAAGCAGTCACAAGCTAACTAGCGTAAGTTTGTGCAGTCTCCTTATCACTCCTAATTGTCGTCATAAATCCCATTCTCCCATTCTCCCATTATTCCGTTTAAAATTATATTTATTTTATCATGAACCTTATCAAAATAAAAGCACTAACAGTACTATGCTAGTGCTTTATGAAGTTTTTTTACAACATTATCTTACATTTTAAGAAAAAGTTTTTGTATAACAATGCGCTGTTCTCTCACTCAAACAATTGATAATAATCAGCGATTGCCATTTGAGCTTTTTCGTCTTGATTAAGGTCTTTGATAATTTTGCCGTCTTTCATAACAATCAAACGGTTCCCATATTTCAGAGCGTCTTCCATGTGGTGTGTAATCATAAGTGCTGTCAAGTGGTCACCCGTTACAAATTCATCTGTTAAATTCATCAAGGATACACTCGTTTTAGGGTCAAGGGCTGCCGTATGTTCATCAAGTAGCAACAATTCTGGACGTTTTAGCGTTGCCATGAGCAAGCTAAGTGCTTGACGTTGCCCACCTGATAAAAGCCCAGTCGGCGTTTCCAAATGCTTTTCAAGACCATTACCAGTTCGTGCAACCAACGCTTGAAATTCATCAGTAAACGCATGAATTTTTCGTGGCAAAAGTCCACGTTTTTCACCACGATATTTGGCAATAAGAAGATTCTCAGCCACAGTCATACGTGGTGCTGTTCCCATTTTAGGGTCTTGAAAGACACGCGCCAAATAGTTAGCACGTTTTGCAGCAGGTAAATGTGTCACATCTTTGTCTAGGATATAGATACTTCCGCTAGTCAACATCAAAGTTCCAGCAATCACGTTAAAAAGCGTTGACTTCCCAGCACCATTCCCACCTAAAATCGTCAAAAAATCATGTTCATAAATCGTCAAATTCACGTCATCAAGGATTGTTTTGACCTCATCAAGACCGTTATTAACTTGAACGGTAGCATTTTTTAATTCTACAATTTTTTTCATCGCGATAAGGTCACTCCTTTGAAAAATTTATTTTTAAGAACGGGAACCATGAGACAGAGTGCCAAGACAAGTGCACTAAACAATTTGAGGTAGTTCGTATTGAAGCCAAGGGCAATAACTGCCGTGATTAAGAATTGATACAAAATTGACCCAACAACAATGGCAATCAAACGCTCTAAAAGTGTTAGCCCAGTTGAATACAACACTTCTCCGATAATGATACTAGCAAGTCCGATAACAATCACACCAATTCCTTTTGAGACATCAGCGTAGCCATCTTGTTGGCTGACAAGAGCACCTGACAAAGCAATCAACCCATTTGAAATCGTAAGCCCCATAACTTCCATGCGGTCGGTATTAATCCCAAAACTTTTTGCCATATCACGGTTATCACCAGTAGCAATATAAGCCTGACCAAGTCGTGTGTATAGGAAGAAAATCAATCCTGAAATAACAATAGCAACCGCTAAAAGACCAATAATCAGCAAGTTAGTGCTGTCTGCAAACGGGAATAAATCTTGCAATGTTTTAATATCAAGCAAGCCAAGATTAGCACGTTTCATAATCATGAGCATGATTGAGTTACAAGAGGTCATCACCAAAATTCCTGCTAAAATGGTTGGGATTTTTCCTTTGGTATAAAGCAAGCCTGTCACAAGCCCTGCAAAACACCCTGCAAGCATTCCTGCAAGTGTTGCTAAAATAGGGTGAAAACCATGGTTCATCAAAGTAACAGCCACTGCTCCTCCAAGCGGAAATGAGCCTTCTGTTGTCATATCTGGAAAGTTCAAGATTCTAAAGGTAAGGTAAATTCCTAGACCAAGAATTCCCCACAAAAGCCCTTGTGATACTGACGAAATAATCATCTGATTTTCTCCTTCTTCCTTAATTATCATCTGCCTCAATAGCCATTGTGGCTTCTGAAAGAACACTATCTGGTATTGTAATACCAAGCTCTTGTGCAGCTTTCAAGTTAAGGGTTGGTGTCCCTGTATTGACAATATTGATAGGAACTTCTGACACTTTTTTACCTGCTAACAATTTAACAGCAATTTTTGCCGTTTCCACACCTAAATCATACTGACTTTGGGCAACTGATGCAATGCTTCCTTGCTCTACCATTGTATCAACGCATGAATAAATCGGAATTTTCGCAGCATTGGCAGCATTAATAACCGTCGTAAAGGCTGATGCAATGGTATTGTCTTGTGGAACAAAGATAGCATCAACTTTTCCTGTCATAACCGACATTGTTGTTGTGATTTCATTTGTTGACGGCACAGCGTATTCAATGACATTAATGCCAGCAGCTTCGGCATTCTCTTTAAATTCAGCGACTTGTGATACTGAATTATCCTCGCTACTAGCATATAAAACGCCGATTGTCTTGGCATTTGGTGTAATCTCTTGAATGAGCTCTACGGTTTGTTCAATCGGAACTTGGTTGGAAACCCCTGTTACGTTTCCTTCTGGTTTTTCAAGATTTTTAACTAATTTTGCACCGACTGGGTCAGAAATAGCTCCCATAACAACTGGAATATCACTCGTTGCTGACGCCAAACCTTGTGCCGCTGGTGTTGCAATACCAATCAAAACATCGTTTTTAGCATTGACCAACTGCTTACTCATTGTTTGAATCTTGCTTTGGTCACCTTCGGCATTCAACACCGTAATTTCAGCGTTATCACTATCATAGCCAGCCTCAGCAAGACCGTCCTCAATTCCTCTTTCAATCTCATCTAGAGCATCGTGCGTCACATACTGCAAGATACCAATTTTAACCACATCATTTTTACTTGAATCGCTTTTAGTCTGATCATAAATCATCGAACCAGCAACTAAAATAACAAGAGCAATAAGGGTTCCAATAAGTGCTTTATTTTTCATTCTTTTCTCCGTTGGTTTTTAAATCTTAACATTATCTATCAGCAGGGTGAGTCAACTAAAAAGAAAAGCGTCTAGTAATTGCTTACTACACGCTTTTTTATCTTTGTAACTAAGATTAGCGCATAGATACTTTTTAGAAGCACTCCAAAAGTCGTATCTATGCAAACACATAAACACAACTCTACTTACGCCAACTTTGCCAATTTGTAAGAGTTTGTGTCATGTTCATCTTAGCTTCCTCCTGTGTTTTTTTATAATTATATCCTAAATTTTGGAAATTTCAAGCACTGTTCGAAATTTTCTCAATTTATTTCTTGTTACTTGGTGAGATGTTCAATAAAACTTCTGATGACTTTAGGAAGGGTGTGATAAGAATATGGTTTATAAATTCTCTCTTTCCAAGTATGTGCACCAATGCCGTAAACACCTAAATCAACAGCAGGAATATCAAGTGTTCTAATGGTATCAACTGGCAATGGGGAAATGCTATCCATTAACGGAAAATTAGCTTTAAGCTTGTTAATATCTTCTGTCGTTTCCCGCATGGCAAGGTAACTTGAATCACTCAAAAATGGGAAAAAACGACGTTTGATAAAATTTTCTTCTGGAAATTCTGTCATCATTTGTTCGAGTGCTTGGTCAACCTCGCTATTAGAATCCATATAATTGTGTGGGCAAAATGGCGGTGCTAAAAAGACAACTACCTTTGCTTCGTCTGATTGTATTTTAGCTTCTAGATAATCAATTAATTGAAAGCCAACTTCTCGTTTATCATAATCTTTAATTTGACCCCAAAAGCTTGAAATGGGCATCTTCGTGTCATAACCTTTTTTCGCTAATCTAGCAAGGTATTCATCAAATGGCGCATATATTCTTTAACATTATTTAAGCATTGAATGTTAATTAATATAAAGTTTTATTCTAATGCACTCTTTACTTTTTTTCTAGTGAAACAACGTTCTTGACGATTAGCTAAAGCGCTAACCCGGGCTTCTAGCAGTATTTTTCTACCACTTTCATTACGAGTATAAATAACCTGATAATTACCAATAAACGGCTTCATATAGCCAGCAAATATATGCGCATCTTCTTTTCTTTTAGCAAAACTATCAGGAATAGCAAAATAACAATCTAATTTATTTTTTCGTTTAGGATTATAAAGAATATAACGTTGATTATCAATAGATTCAAAAAATTCATTGATGCATTTGGCAAACAAAGCCTTATCATGCCCTGTTCCTCCTAGTAAATAAATAGAATAAAATCCCTCTGACGACTCGCACTCCACCCGACTATTGATTGATTCTAATTGATTTGTTTTTTCTAATGCATTTCTAATACCTTGTCCAAATATTTTTAATCTACTTAATGGATTTTTATAAGTATATGCTTTTTTACCATTCACTAATATTATCAGCATACTCGCTATAACAACTAAAACATTTGCTAAAAAACCTGTATGGCCCATTAACGCTATAATAAAAAAGTAAATTATATTTGAAATAGTAGTTATTAAAATAATTCGCAAAGCATCTATAAATAGAACACTTGTAATCATTTTATTTTTAACTTTTGTTTCTTCTACAACTTCTATTTTTTCATAAATAGCCAAGGACTGGTCCCATCTTTGTTTTAAATGATCTCTTTTTGATGACATTTCTAACATTTCTTTATTGGTTTGCTTTATGTTTTTATAAGAAAATGGAGTATGAATGGCTGATAATCTTTCAATACCACTTTCTATTGTATCATATTGATAATGCAACCCTAAAAAATGTTCCATTCTCCTTGCAAGCGTTTGAAAATCTTCACTATCGCCATCATCATAACAATCTGTTAACTTTTCTTTTGGTCTAACACAAACTAAATGCCAAATATTACTTGTTTTATTGGGCGTTTTCTCAAAAACTCTAATAGCTCGTCCACGCATTTGATTACTTAACATATATGAGCCTACAAAGCTAGCCAAAATAAGCGAATTAACACACGGTGAATCCCAACCTTCTCCAAGTAAAGATTTAGTTCCTATCAAAACCTGCATATAACCCTGCGCAAATAACTCACTGATTACCCCTGTTATAAAATTACGGTTTCCACTAATTTCAACTTTTACATAATCATCTAATTTTCCAATTTGATGGAAGCTGATTTTACTAGGTTCTTCAACTAATTCTATTAATGCTGTTTGAGCATCCTTGGGGATAATAATCATTGTGCCACATAAAACACCAAATTTAATTGCTGTCTTATTTTTAGCACTATCACGCCTTAGTTGTTCAAAAAATGGTAAAACGCCTAAATTATTCACATCTTTGCTTTCATCACCTAATACCCGTTCGTATTCTTTTCGAATATAATCAGTAAGAATCAAAAGCCGTAATTCTTGTTTCATCGTTTTATATTCATAATTAACAATTTCTTTAATGCTTTCACATTTACCAACCGAATTTATTAGCATTTTTTCAATTGCTTGATTTAAACACAAAGAAACTTTTCGTTTTTCGATTAAACCTTTAGACTTCAATTCACGAATCAATTCATCACGGTATTGTTCTTCAACTCGATATGAAGCAATATCATCATATAAAAAGCCTTGCAGTAAAATTTCTAACCATTTAAGTGATAAGGGTTCTAACGATTTATATCCTAAAAGCTTTTGATACTTATTCGCACTGCACACTCCCTTAGTATTTAAAAAAATTATCATTGCTGATAAATAGCTCGGATCATCTAATAGCTCATCATCACTCACTTCCTCAGTAAAAAAGCGATGACTCATAATAGCCTTACAAAAATATTCATCTTGTATTAGCTGCTCTAAAATACTTTGACTATTTTCCTCAAAGATACTTAATTTTTGTTTTTCTTGAGAGGCCGGATAATTAAAATAAACATAATCTTGATGTGGACATAAAGTACCATCTTTAACTAATTCTGGAACTGTTATCTCTTCATCAATATCACCACACATATCCATATACCTAGTCCACATGCTTAGATTAGAATCATATGGCGGAGTTGCTGTTAGAGCCACTGTGAAAATATTATTAAATGCTTTTTTAAATTCTTCTAATGATTTCCACCACTCACTTCGAAGATGATGACATTCATCTAGACATAAAGTTCCTAATTGGCATTCTTTAAAATTACTGATTACATCAAAATTATGATAATCAACTTCTTCAACTGTTTTAAATTCATCATTAGTCTCTACTAGTTCACCACGATAATGATTCATCGCACTATGTAGTGCCTGATATGTCACGACAGTAATTAATTTGGGTTTTTTTAAATCTTGAGAAAGATATTGATCGCGATTTTCTTGTTTAATTAAAAAAGCTTCACAAATACGCTCTACCCATTGTTCACGAATCGTTATTGATGGGACTAAGATTAAAGCCGAGTAATCGATTCTTTTTATTAATTCAATTCCCAAAGTTGTTTTTCCTGAACCAGGTGCAGCAACAATATGAATTTTACGATCTTGACTATAACGGTCATATTTATCAAGAACACGTTGTTGATAACTGCGCCAAGTGCCCTTGAAATGCAAAATTTGTTCTAACATCCACTCTCTCCTATTACCTTTATTTATACATATCAACCTTAAAACATCAATACAAATCAACTTAATTTTATGATAAAAATTCTCCTTCCACTAAAAAAGTAGTACAATAATAATCAAAGGCGGTGTAATTATGACGATGTATATTCAAACCCAAAATCAATATATCCAATTCCAAAGTGATGAGTTAACTGATTTACTTGGTAAGATTAGTTTTACTATCAATAAATTTGGACTTTGGCAAAGTAATCACGATACTAGAGCAAATTATATTACTGATGATATTGAAATTGTCTATTATCGAGAAGGTGGGGCTATTACAACCATTGGCAATAAAAAATACACCTGCCCATCCCACAGTTTTCTCATCATCGAGCCCTATAAGTTCAACACTTCAATAAATACTGGAAATACTAACTACAGCTATTATTTTTTTCATTTTGATATTGAACCCCTATCATTGCGCCAACAATTTATTACTCCCTTAACAAAACACGGGCATTTAGTATATAAAGAAGAACTAAAAGACTTCAAAGAAATGCTAGAACGTTTATTAATCGAAGCTAGTGAAAAAGAAATTGGCTATTCAAGCATTATAACCTCTGCTTTGATTCGAGTTGTTGTAGAGATAATCCGCGCTCAGCTTAAAAGGAATAATGACCATATTTCACAAATAACAGGTTTACCACATATCGAATTAGTTAATGATGCCATTCAGTGGCACTATATATAGTAGCTCACCCCTCATTGTTGAGCTTTTTATTTTTGTTTTGTGCCAAATCCGTGCCAAAAGACCTCATTTAGCAGACTTAATAAAGAACTCCTCAACTTTATTTACAAAGTCATTTGTAGGAATAGTACCTCGCAAATCAAAATTATAGACATCGCCATCACTAAATTTTATTTGATATTTATATAATAATTTCTCCGAATCTTGTTTATAGCATCCCACATCTTCAAAATAAGACCATGACTTACTTTTATATAATTTAGTCTCAAAATCATAAAATTTTATTTCGTTCATATCCATATAAAAAAAAGTTCCCTGGTATTTAAAGAAAAATTTTAAATCAACTAGACTCTGGATAAAAAAATACTTATTATCCGCAAAAGCACACATAACGATATAAAGAAAAAAATCAGCTTCCAAAAAGAAAAAGATTTTATTATCAGAAAAATAGTTATATATTTTGTAGAGATTATTACATTATAAATTAAGGGAACTATATACCAGTTTACACCACCAACAACATATTGTATTTTTGATATTCTCGTAAGCACTATATATTGTGTCTAGTGTAAACTGGTATATAGTTCCCTAAATTAAATAACCAATCCCAGAAAATACCCCAAGTAAACATATAAAGCTACCTATTAACATTCGCAATATATCTTTTATTGTTATCTTAAGTTTCAAAAACGTTCCATCAGTTTCCATAAGTAAATTCCTTTGTTATTTATTTTTGTGATATGATTTATTACCTGTTCATCTGTTTGACCTTGATTTCTTTTACTAATATAGATTTGTAAATTTGTCAATTCTTATTCTAACATATTCTCATCTCCCTTTCAAAAATTCTAAAATTCTAATTTGTCGCTTTCTTCATACCCATATTACAACAGTTCCATATATCCGCCACAATAAAAATCAACATACCCTTTGAATATTTTCTGCATTGAACATACACACTTTTTCTTTCTTCCTCTTGATTACCAACCACAGAAAAGAAAAAGCCCTGTCAATAGCCTTGCCACCAATGGTGGTGCTTTGAACTCTTTACTGGGCTTGTTGTTTGCTGTATCTTCCATTCAAGAGAAAATTAAAGACCTCTGTTCCATTTCGCCTTTAGATAATCTTCATAATCTCCCTCATTAAAGTCTACTTGTGGAGAAGTATTAGGAATGTTTTTTCTGTTATCTATATCTGCAAGTTGACGGAATATCCAGTCATCATAAGGATTGTGATATTTGTATTCTTTCGGCTGTTCTCTGTATCGGTCTAACCCTCGCATTTCCCTGTCATTTATTAAGACGGACAATGTGTATCACAAGCATTATGATGATGTGCTGATACTGTTAAACAGGACTTCGTATATCGGAACTATGCGGACTGACAGTAGCCAATATTTATTTCAAGAATGAAGTTGTGATTATCGACCACCAGTTACTAAAAGAGCAAGGAACAGGGCTATTATATTGAAACGCCTAAAACAAAAAGCGGAATAAGGCAAGTGCCATTAAGCAGAGAAACAATACAGGCATTTCAACAGGTTATGAAGAAACGCCCAAAGGCAGAACCATTTGTGATAGACGGACAGAGCAATTTTCTGTTTGTCAACCATAAAGGCAAGCCGAAAGTTACGATTGATCATAACGCCTTATTTGTCCGTATGATAAAGAAATACAACAAGCACTACAAGGATAATCCCTTGCCACATATCACACCGCATACGCTACGCCATACATTCTGCACAAGGCTGGCAAGCAAGAACATGAACCCGAAAGATTTACAGTATATCATGGGACATTCAAATATCAGTATCACAATGAACTGGTACGCTCATGCGTCCATAGATACCGCAAAATCAGAGGTTCAGCGTCTAATTGCATAGAAGTATTTACCACGATTTTAACCACGCTTGACAGCGAAAATATAAGAAGATAGACCTAGATATGTGAGGTTTACCACAAAAGCAAAATGCCCGTATAGCCCATAAAATAAGGCTTTTCGGACATTTAAGAAGATATAAAAAAGATAGTTAAAAAAGACATATATAATTTAACAGAATTTTTTGAAGGAATTTATCAAAATCAACCAACTTCCTACACAGCACCACCTTTCCATTGACAATTTATCGCTCATTGAACATGAGGTCTTATCAGGTACTGGGATTACTATCGTTAGCCAAGACATTGCCGACCGTATGCTAACTAATGACAATATTGTCATCAGCTCTCAAAATTTCAGAGACGTCTTTATCAAAACTTACGCCATTATAAAAATGGACAACGCCTGCTACCAAGACCTCATTCCCATTATCCAAAAACTAAAAAAATAACATCAGCAACTTTCCCATGACTAAAATCCCAGTTTTCGCCAAGGATATGGTATAATAAAGGGATTGAACCACATGAGATTAGAAAGGAGACGTCGTAAGATTTCTTAGCATTTTTGATTGACTAATCTTGCGGCAACTTTAATCATGTCATTTGATGGTTTTTTTCTACACCATTTAACAAAAGAATTACAAGAAGAGCTACTTTACGGACGTATTCAAAAGGTCAATCAACCTTTTGAACGTGAGTTGGTTTTAACCATTCGCAACAATCGTAAGAATTACAAGCTCTTGCTTTCTGCTCACCCTGTTTTCGGACGTATGCAAATCACGACAGCTGATTTTCAAAATCCACAAACCCCAAATACCTTTACCATGATTATGCGAAAATACCTTCAAGGGGCAGTCATCGAAAGCATCACACAGGTTGAAAATGACCGTATTTTAGAAATCACATTTTCTAATAAAAATGAAATCGGTGATAACATCAAAGTCACCTTGGTGGTTGAAATCATGGGCAAACACAGCAATATTATTTTGATTGATAAAGCTGAAAGCAAGATTATCGAGTCAATCAAGCATATTGGTTTCTCACAAAATAGCTACCGCACTATCTTGCCTGGCTCAACTTATCTTGCACCGCCAAAAACAGAAGCTAAAAATCCTTTCACTGTTTCAGATGAAAAATTATTTGAACTTTTGCAGACAGAAGATTTGGCACCGCACAATCTGCAAAAACTTTTCCAAGGCTTGGGACGTGATACTGCGGAAAATTTGGCTGCTCAGCTCAGCAATGACAAACTGAAACAATTCCGTGCTTTCTTTGCTAGACCATGTCAACCAAATATGACCGATAAATCATTTGCTGCTGTGCTATTTGACAAGAGCGATAAACAATTTGACAGTCTTTCTGAACTCTTGGATGTTTTTTATCAAGATAAGGCTGAACGCGACCGTGTCAATCAGCAATCAAGCGATTTGATTCACCGTGTTCAAACAGAGTTGGATAAAAATATCAAAAAACTTGGCAAGCAAGAAAAAGAATTATTAGCGACGGAAAATGCGGAAGAATTTCGCCAAAAAGGAGAACTTTTAACGTCCTATCTCACGCTAGTGCCAAACAATCAAGACCACGTCGAATTAGACAACTACTACACCAACGAAAAAATCGTCATTGCGCTCGATAAAAGCCTGACACCTAGTCAAAATGCGCAGCGTTATTTCAAAAAATACCAAAAATTGAAAGAAGCTGTGAAGCACTTGACAGGGCTTATTCAAGAAACCAAGGATACGATTACTTACCTCGAAAGCGTTGAAACAGCATTGAATCACGCGTCAATTTCTGATATTGAGGATATTCGCGAGGAATTAGTCGAAACTGGCTTTATCAAACGTCGCACGCGTGATAAACGCCACAAACGCAAAAAACCAGAACAATACTTGGCTTCAGATGGTAAAACGATTATCATGGTTGGACGCAACAACCTGCAAAATGATGAATTGACTTTCAAAATGGCAAAAAAAGGAGAACTTTGGTTCCATGCTAAGGATATTCCTGGTAGTCACGTTCTTATCAAGGATAATCTCAATCCAAGCGACGAAGTCAAAACTGACGCTGCTGAATTAGCTGCCTACTACTCAAAAGCACGTCTGTCCAACCTTATTCAGGTTGATATGATTGAAGCTAAAAAACTTAACAAACCAACTGGTGGCAAACCTGGTTTTGTAACTTATACTGGTCAAAAAACGCTTCGTGTCACTCCGACCGAAGAAAAAATCAACAGTATGCGCATGACAAAATAAACAAAAACTCACTCTAAATCTTCCTTTCGGTTGATTTAAAGTGAGTTTTCTTATTTTTTACTATCTTCTCTTAACTTAGAATGTCTGTATCCATATCCAAAATAGATGAGACTTCCAAGAATAAAGGATGCAATGAAACCATACCAAGCAATCGCTTTGCATTGTGTCATCAATGATAGGCAAATAACAATCGATAACAGCGGTAAAAATGGCACCCAAGGTGTTCTAAATTCTTCCTCTTTTGGTTCGTCAAAATCTTTGCGAAGTTTAATCACTCCTAGAGCTAACAAAATCAGATAAGCTAAGGTTACAATATTAACCAACAAGGCTAAAATTTCTAATTGCAACACACCTGAAAAGAACATGGTTACCAAACCAACAAAAATAGTAGCTTTCTTAGGAACTTTACTCTTCGGTGTTAATTCTTGAAATTGTTCAGGCAAAAGACCGTCACAACTAATATTATAAATCATACGTGTTAAGGCGTACATCATGGAAATGCAGACGGTAACAAGTGTCATGATAACAACAATTGATACAAAATTTCCGATAAATGGAAAACCAATGCTACGCAACACATACGGAACAACATCCGTAATATTCAATTTTGAATAGTGAACAGTTCCTGTTAAAATCAAGGTTACCGCAACATACAACAAAGTCACCAATCCGATTGAGATAAAGATGCCTTGTGGGATTTTCTTTTGCGGTTCCTTTGTTTCATCTGCTGCCATTGAAATGGATTCAAATCCCAGAAATGCAAAGAACATCAAAGAAGCTCCTGCCATAATCCCAACTTTTCCGCCATAAATTTGACCAAAACCATATGGGGCAAAATCACTCCAATTAGCAGTATTAATCGCAGTCAACCCCAAAGCAATGAAAATGAGTAAAACGGCTAGTTTGAAAATAACCAAAATCGAATTAAACCTTAACACCGTTTGAACTCCCAACAAAACAAGGGCAGTCACAAAGAATAATAAAATAACTGGAACAATATCAATATAAGTTCCGTTTTTAGGATTGAATGGACCACTTAACGCTGTCGGAAAACTAATGCCAAACGTTTTCAAGAAAGCTTTCAGATACCCTCCCCAACCAGAAGCCGCTGTTGAAATCGCACCTGCAAATTCGATAATCATAAACCAGCCAGCAATCCAAGCAGGATATTCCCCAAAAACAGTATATAAATAGCGATAAACGCCACCTGAGTGAGGTAATCGTGATGAAAATTCAGCAAAAAATAAAGCCGATATCGTCACACAAAGAGCGGCGATAAGGATTGATATCGTAATAGCAGGACCTGCATATTGGGCAGCACCCACTCCTGTTATCGTGAAAATACCAGTTCCAACAATCGAGCCCACCCCTAAAAAGATAAGCTCAGCTAGCCCCAAACGTCGTTGCAAAAAGCTCCTCTTTTGCGTCATAGGGGTCTTTCGAAAAATATCCATACATTCTCCTGTTTTTAAAAAAATAGTCATACAATTCTTAAAATTCTATCAACTTTGACACAAAATTCACATGCACAACGTTTTCTATTTTAGGACAAATATGACTAAAAATCAACTCCTTAGATTATAAAAATGGAGTGGGACAAATAAAGTCTCCAGCAGAGACTTTATTCATGAGCCTAAAAATTAAAAATCAAATTGGTAATGTCGAAGAAATTCGATTTCTCAGCAAATCTTAATTTCTTGTTGCTGACCTAAAACGGTCTTGGGATAGACCGTTTTACTCCCACCCCCGCATGGCTCAAAAGATTTGGGGAATCTTTCGAGGTGGGAAATAGAGTCAAGTGAAGCTTGATGTCAAAACGGGTTGTAAAAGCTGATTTATCAGCGCATTAGAAGCCACTCAGCAGTGATTAATTGCTCAAACAATTGAGAATTGTTTGAGGTTGGAAGTCTAGCTTACAAAGCAAGCGTCAAAAAGTACCTAATCAATTGTGCATGGGAAACTCTAAGTTGACTAAAGTTGGTAATCGCTGTTTTAATATTTTTTGATAGCGACCTTCAACAATCTATCCCCAGATTGTTGAAGTCCAAACTACTGCGTCTTGTAAATAATAACTATATAAACAAAGAGGCTGGATACTTTTGTCCTAGACGCTCTAGATTGAAAAAAATTTTTGATACTTTCTTAGATGCCTCGCTTTTTGATTTCTAGTCTCAAACCTCAAACCGTCCACTAGATGTTTTGAGCCATCGGTAGGTTCAATAGTCCAGCGGACAGTTGAAGGAAGCCAAGGAATTCCTCAAGTTCGCAACAGTAAGTATCGTTTTGTTGAGAGCAAAGTTCGCCAATAATCCTAAAATCAAACAAGGGCAATAATTTTGATAACTTATACCAAATAAACTGTTTTATTCGCTTTTTGTGATGTCTTCTTTCAATTCATCCATATTGAATTTCGCAAAAAGGTATTTGCGGTCTTGGACTGGGAAACGTTGGTCAAGTTGGTCAACTGGTCCAACTTCAACCACACCTTCTGAAATGACAAAGTCCATAATATGACCACCAAATGTGAAATCATCAGAAATGAAATGCAAATGATACCCTGCCGAGCTAACGCCATGGAACATTTGTGGTGTCCAAATCCCAACAATCGTACCTGAAATGTTTTCACGTGTATATTCTGGTTGGTGCGTTGCGACATCCGCAAACTTGATATCAGGTGCTGATTTTGGAATCATACGCACATGCATTTTTGCAAATGTTCCTTTAATCTTAATCGAACGAAATAGATTAACACCGTCATAATAAGATTCAATGCGTTTTTCCAATTCCTTGTCAGTCATTGCAAAGCGTTGCTTGAAAATCACTTCAGCTTGGTGAGGCACTACCGCTGCATAAGGCACTTTGACATCATCAGAAACTTCCACTACTTCTGCTTTCCCTTCAGAACCTTTGGCTTGATAAGCTTTACCTTCAAGAATGATCAACTCTCCATCAATAGAATCAAGTGTCCCAATTCCCAAATCACCGTGCTCTAAAAGCTCACCAATAGTTAATGTCCCACCGTAAAGTCCAGACATAAGGGCACTTAATGTATTATATTGAAAAAGTTTAATTGCTTCTGACATATTCCCCTTCACTTTCGTCATCAAAATTAAATAGTATCTTCTAGTATTATTTTATTGCCATATGGTTAAAAAATCAAGTTAATAGAATTCGTCTGGCAGGATTGTTTCGCCAAGTTTGATATTATCTTTGTAGTCGATTGGAATATCAATCAAAATTGGACCACTGCTTGCTTCTTCCAAAGCTTTCTTGAGTGTTTCTTCAAATGAAACTTTGCTGTCAACACGATAACCTTTTGCACCAAAACTTTCTGCATATTTAACAAAATCAACTGGACCAAAATCAACACCTGATGAACGACCGTATTTCATTTCTTCTTGGAATTCAACCATGTTGTATTTACCATCATTCCAAATGATGTGAACGATTGGTAAATTAAGGCGTACGGCAGTTTCCAATTCTTGCGCTGAAAAGAGGAAGCCACCGTCACCAGAAACTGAAATAACTTTCGTATTTGGACGTACAAGCGCTGCTGAGATTGCCCAAGGAAGTGCAACACCAAGGGTTTGCATTCCATTTGAGAAAAGCAAGTGACGAGCTTCATATGATTTGAAATAACGCGCCATCCAAATGTAGTGACTACCAACGTCAACAGTGACAGTCATATCATCTGTTGTATTTTCTTGTAGGACATCAATAACATCAAGCGGGTGAACCAAACCTTCCTTGGAATTACGGTCAAATTTGACATCTTCGACAACATTTTTCTTCAGATTTTGCAAATAATCTACTGATGCTTTTGGCAAAACATAACCATTAACAGCAGGCAAGAGCAAGTCAATCGTATCCGCAATGTTACCAATCAATTCACGTTCTGGTTGGAAATAAGTATCGATTTCAGCTTGCGCAACGTCGATAACAATAATACGAGCTGAAATTTCTGCATTCCAATTTCGGGCTTCATACTCGATTGGGTCATAACCGATAGCAATAACAAGGTCAGCTTTTTTAAGCAGCATGTCACCTGGCTGATTGCGGAAAAGCCCAACACGTCCAAAGAAAGTATCTTCTTCCAATTCACGTGAGACAATGCCTGCACCTTGGAATGTTTCAACAACTGGCAATTTAACCGCTTCTAGCAACTTGCGAATAGCATTGGTAACAGCACGTGTTGAAGCACCATTTCCCAAAAGAAGCACTGGTAAGTCAGCGTTACGAATCGCTTGTGCTAGATAATTGACATCATCAACTGATGCAGAACCAAGTTTTGGGGCGGTTAGTGGCTTAATCGCTTTGACCGAAACCAAACTATCTGTCACATCTTGTGGAATAGACACAAAGCTAGCACCGCGTTTTCCTGATTTTGCCACACGATAAGCATTAGCGATTGTTTCAGAAAGTGTGTTTGGGTCATGAACTTCTACTGCATATTTTGTGACTGGCTCCATCATTGCCACATTTTTCATAGATTGGTGAGAACGTTTCAACAAATCAGAACGTTTAACTTGTCCTGAAATCGCCAAAACAGGGTCACCTTCATCTGTTGCGGTTACCAAACCTGTCGCCAAATTTGAAACCCCAGGACCACTTGTTGTAATCACAACACCGGGCATACCTGTAATACGTCCAATTCCTTGCGCCATAAAAGTGGCATTTTGCTCATGACGAGCGACAATCAATTTTGGTCCTTTGTCCTCAAGCGTGTCAAACACACGGTCAATTTTAGCACCAGGAATACCAAAGACATAATCAATGTTATGATTAATGAGGCTATCTACTACTAAATCAGCCCCATATTGTTTATTATTGTCTGTCATTTCATCTCCTATGTGTCTTTAGTTGACTCATTCATTTTACTGTCGAAAAGCATCAAAATCATAGCTGGATTTAGTGTAAGAATCAGTCAAATCTAAATCACAATTTCTTGTTTTTTCACAAATATGATTCATATTATACCATAGTTTTATAGAAAGTTTGTGAAAAATTATTTGTGAATTTTTTCTTTATCTTTCTTTGAAATAATTTTAAATAATCTGAAAATGGTTCTGCCCTAAAATAAAAATATCAAGCCAATTTTAGACAATCTGTCATCATATCACAAAAGCGAATCGCTTCTGATAACATAACCGTTTCGCTTATCACTGCTTATATTGTCTAAAACATTTCAGAAAGAATGATTATTGACTGCATTACTTCATTCTTATATTTATATTAGCGGGTAGCTCCCGCTAGTATAAACCCTTTCTTTAATTATTTTTTAGATTTGTTTTA
>CAKPVT010000020.1 GCA_934196125.1 uncultured Streptococcus sp.
GGACTTAGTCCTGTGCAATACAGAACTAAATCCTTTCACTAATATTTTTTGTCCAACTTTTTGGGGTCAGTACAAAAAGTTGTTGAACTCTTTTTAGTTAATCATTGACGTGTAATTGGCGTACACTTTCACGTTCTCTAAGCGTAAATGGAACAATGATTTTTTCAGTAATAGCTGTTTTAGGCGATTTAATCAACTCTACTAATCTTCTGAAACTTGTTCGTCCAAGATTTGAAACATTGATATCAAAGGTTGTTAAATATGGGTGAACTAGAGTTGAATACGCTGAGTTATTGAAAGTAATAATCGAAATATCATCAGGTACACTCAATTGATAATAAGATAAAAACTGCGTAATTCTAACCGAAATTGTGTCTGCAATAACAATTAAAGCGGTTGCTTTGCTCTCTTCGATTTTTTGAATTAGTTCTTCTAGTACCATAGGATCTCTACGGTCAAATAAGAGTGCGGGATTGCTATCAAGCTCTAATTTCTCTATGCCACGTAGGTAACCAAAATAACGTTCTGATGACACTTCAGATTTTAAATCATCTGTTACAAAAAGAATCTCACGATGTCCTTTTTGGTAAAGATATTCTACTGCTTTTTTCCCCATTAATTGGTTATCATTATCAATATAAGTAATGTCGTTTTCAAAACCTTCTGGTGCTCCTACGATAACAAATGGCACGTCATTGTCCATTAAATACTTACGAACAGGATCGTCAGGATCAGAATAAAGGATAATAAAACCATCAACGCGCTTCTGACGGTACATTAACTTAACCTGTTCTTCAAGTTCATCAACCGTCATCCCTGTTGCGATTGATACCGTAAAATCATTTAGTTTTGCTTCACTTGTAATTGTTGACAAAATCTGCATAAAGAAAGGCTCATTCAAACGATCTGGAGTCATTAATGGTGGAAAAATCAAACCAACGTTATAAGTCAAACCGCTTGCTAACATTTGCGCAGCAACATTGGGCACATAACCAAGCTCTGCCATCGCTTTCCGAACTTTGTCTTTTGTTTTCTGAGAAATGGATTTATTATCTTTTAAAACACGACTAACTGTTGAAGGATTCACGCCAGCTTTAGCCGCTACATCTTTTATTGTAACCATCTAAGTCTCCTTTTCACTTTTCATTTTATAATAGATTTACAGTGCTGACAAGGTTTTACTTGCAAAATCTTATTTTACTCCCTATTATACATAAAAGCAGATTTTCTGCAATTGCTTGCTTTTATATCCTGCAACTTTTTTAACAAAAAATTTTTGATCGTTATGAACCCCCTTAAATTAAGCTTTTGTGACTATTTTTTTGTTTGAAAACTCAAATTTTTTAATTTTTTTCAAAAAACGCTTGACAATGTCTGAAAACGATCGCATAGCAAATAACTGCGGAAATAATATTACTAATCTTTCTATAGGAGGGGAAATCATGAAAAAGAACTCATAGAAAAAATGCCCCTTGCTGGTGCAGGTCTTACACTCGCAGGTAGCGTATTAGTCGCTTGCTCAAATTCCTCATCAAATAGTTCAAGCTCTTCATCAAGCAAGACTATTAAATTATGGGTTCCAACAGGCGCTAAAGAATCTTATTCAGAAGTCGTTAAACAATTCGAAGAAGAATCTGGCTACACTGTAAAAGTTGTTGAATCAAACGATTCAAAAGCACAGGAAAATGTTAAAAAAGCCCCAGAAAAAGCTGCTGATGTCTTTTCACTCCCACATGACCAACTTCTTCTTTGGTATTATTTTAGCTCTTATTATCAATACTAAAGGTTTGAAATTGAAGAAAATGTGGCGAACAATCTTTGTTATTACCATTGCGGTGCCACAATTCATTTCACTTCTTATCATGAGAAACTTGCTTAGCGATGCTGGTCCAATCAATGCTATTCTTGAAAAAATCGGACTCGTCTCAGTTGCTAATCCATTGCCGTTCTTATCTGATCCGCTTTGAGCCAAGTTCTCAATTATCATCGTCAACATGTGGGTTGGTATTCCTGTAACAATGTTGGTTGCTACTGGTATCATCATGAACTTGCCACAAGATCAAATTGAAGCTGCTGAAATTGACGGAGCAAGCAAATTCCAGATTTTCAAATCAATCACATCACTCTTCATGTTTATGCAAAATTACTACGTGGAAGGTATTACAGGCGGTTCTGTTAAATAATCTAAAACCTAGCATTTCCCCTTCTAAATTAATTATCAAAAACAGCTTAGAACGATTGTTCCAAGCTGTTTTATTTTTATTACACTATTATAGTAGAAAATTTTGTTTCTTACCAAAATTCGCGCAAGAAATCATCTTTCAAACGTTCACGGTAAAAGAGTTCGTTGAGGTCATCTTCCTCGAAAACGCGAAGCAAATTAAGCATATCATAAGCTAAATCTAGTTTTGGTAATTCCTTGCGAGGAACCCATTTAATTTCGCCCTCATCAGTCGAATGAATATTACCGACGTAGTCAGAAGATTGATATAAGAAAACAAGGTAGCGTTCATCTTCTTTAGTGTACCAATGTTTCATTCCCACTAATTGTGGATCGTTAATCGTCAAACCAGTTTCTTCCTTAACTTCACGAATAACAGACTCAACCAAGCCTTCGTGTGGCTCAATATGCCCTCCAGGAAGCGCATAACCAGACCAACGATAACGTTTTGGGTCACGAATCTGCATGACTACATTTCCCTGACCATCCTCAATTAAACACATATTTGTTAAAATCACACTCTGTGCACGTGACATATTTTCCTCCGAATTCTATTCTCTACGCTAATGCTTAATATTAATTGTTTTTAGGGTGTTCTAAAGTGAACTTTTACATGAATCTCAATTCTAAGCCATGGCTTTCAATTCTAATACCATATCACGCAATTGGGCAGCAAGTTCGAAATCGAGCATTTCTGCTGCTTCTTGCATTTGTTTTTGAAGTTTCTTAATTGTCTCTTGACGTTCTGCTTTCGTCATAGCATTGTAATCTGGAATATCTTCTGCGACATCTGTATCAGAACTTTTCGAAATGGCAATCAAATCGCGAATATCTTTTTTGATTGTTTGCGGAACAATACCATGCTCTTCATTGTAACGCATTTGAATTTCACGACGACGAGCCGTTTCGTCCATGGCTTTTTGCATGGATTCTGTAATCTTATCAGCATACATGATAACATGCCCCTCGCTGTTTCGCGCTGCACGTCCAATCGTTTGAATAAGACCACGTTCATTGCGCAAGAATCCTTCCTTGTCCGCATCAAGAATGGCAACCAAGCTCACTTCTGGGACATCAATTCCTTCACGGAGCAAATTAATCCCAATCAAGACATCAAAAACACCTAGACGCAAATCACGAATGATCTCCGTACGTTCCAACGTTTTAATATCTGAATGCATATACTTGACTTTGACACCCATTTCTTTGAGGTAATCGGTCAAATCTTCTGCCATTTTCTTAGTTAATGTTGTAATGAAGGTGCGTTCGCCTTTTTCAGTGCGGCTATTGATTTCACCGAGCAAATCATCCATTTGTCCCATTGTTGGACGTACTTCCACTTCAGGGTCAAGTAAACCAGTTGGACGAATGATTTGTTCAACAACAGTATCAGTTTGTTCCAGCTCGTAATCCCCTGGAGTGGCTGACACGTAAACAATTTGGTGAACATGACTTTCAAATTCTTCACGGCGCAAAGGACGATTATCAAGCGCACTTGGTAAACGAAAACCATAATTCACCAGCATTTCCTTACGCGAATGGTCCCCGTTATACATTCCTTTGATTTGACCCATGGTCATGTGACTTTCATCGACCATAATAAGGAAATCTTCTGGGAAGAAATCAAGTAAGGTAAACGGCGGCTCCCCTTCTGAACGACCGTCCATATGACGCGAATAATTTTCGACACCATTCGTATAGCCCATTTCACGAAGCATTTCAACATCGTATTCCGTTCTTTGGCGAATACGCTGCGCTTCTATCAACTTTCCTTCTACCTCAAATTGCTTGACCTGCTCTTCCATTTCTTCCAAAATGTCGTGAATGGCGTGCTCCATATGTTCCTCGTTGGTCATGAAGTGTGTAGCAGGGAAAATCGCTAAATGTTCCACCTCACCAAGAACTTTACCTGTCAAACTTTCGATTTCTCGAATATGGTCAATTTCGTCACCAAAAAATTCCACACGAAAAGCGTGTTCATCACGACTGGCTGGGAAAATTTCGACAACGTCGCCACGCACACGAAAACGGCCACGTTGAAAATCAATGTCATTTCGTTCAAATTGAATGTCAACCAAATCATTTAACAATTGGTCACGTGATATTTCTTGCCCAGGTCGCAAACTAACCACACTATCAGCATATTCTTTTGGTGACCCCAAACCATAGATACACGATACCGACGCTACTACGATAACGTCATTACGTTCTAGTAGGGCTGATGTTGCTGAATGGCGTAATTTATCGATTTCATCATTTACCGAGCTATCTTTTTCAATATAAGTATCACTAGAAGGCACATAAGCTTCTGGTTGATAGTAATCATAATAAGACACAAAATATTCAACAGCATTGTCTGGGAAAAATTCTTTGAATTCCCCATAAAGTTGCCCAGCCAAAGTTTTATTATGAGCAATGACCAACGTTGGTTTGTTGACCTTAGCAATAACTTGACTCATCGTATAAGTCTTACCAGTTCCTGTTGCTCCAAGAAGAATTTGAGCTTTTTCCCCACCTTCAATATTATCCACCAAAGCCTCAATAGCTTCTGGTTGATCTCCAGATGGTTGGTATTTTGATACTAATTTAAATTGATTGTTCTCTACTCTATCTATCATGATAATCCTCAAAACTGAAATTTATTACTCTTATTGTAACACAAGTCAATAAAAAAGGGATTTTTTAGACTATTATTGCTAAAATTACAGCATCACATGTCAGGTTTTCTAACATCATATGTTTCTTGAAGTTGCCTTAATGTCTGAATTTTGGTATAATAATGCTATTCTAACCAAAAGGAGACTAACATGAAGCACAAATTGAAAGCTCTTATGCTAGCAATATTCTTTGTATTCTTTGTGTTTGGTGTCAAAGCTCAAGCGGATACAATTAGCATTGTATCTGATACAGCTTATGCCCCATTCGAATTTAAAGATTCAGACCAAACTTATAAAGGGATTGATGTTGATATCATCAAAGAAGTCGCTGAACGCGAGGGATGGGACTATGAACAAACTTACCCCGGTTTTGATGCTGCAGTAAACGCTGTTCAAGCGGGACAAGCGGATGCTCTTATGGCAGGAACAACCGTTACTGATGCACGTAAGAAAGTCTTTACTTTCTCTGATAGCTATTATGATACTTCAATCGTTATCTACACCAAAAGTGGTAACACAGCCATTTCAAAATATAGCCAATTAAAAGGTAAAACTGTCGGTGTTAAAAATGGTACTGCTGCCCAAACTTGGCTTGACCAACATGCTGATAAATATGGCTATACTGTCAAAACATTTGATACTAGCGATTTGATGAATAACAGCCTTGATTCTGGTTCTATTGATGCAGCGATGGACGACACACCAGTTGTTCAATACGCTATCAATCAAGGAAAATCATATGAAATCAATATTGATGCAGAATCAATCGGAAGCTTCGCTTTTGCTGTTAAAAAAGGAAGTAACTACGAATATTTGATTGATGAATTCAACGAAGCTCTTGCTGCTATGAAAGAAGACGGTACTTATGACCAAATCATGCAAAAATGGTTAGGTGATTCATATACATCTTCTTCAACAAGCTCATCATCTAATAGTTCAGCCGCTTCAAGTACCTTAACATTAACTGGAGATGCTTCTGCTAAAGCTACACCCGTTAAAAGTACTTACAAAATCGTCATGGACTCTTCTTTCGCACCATTTGAATACCAAAATGATTCTGGTGAATACGAAGGTATTGACGTTGAATTGATTAAAGCTATCGCTGAACAACAAGGTTTCAACGTTGAAATTTCTAACCCTGGTTTTGATGCTGCGCTTAACGCGGTTCAAGCGGGACAAGCGGATGCGGTCATGGCAGGTATGTCAATCACAGATGCTCGTAAAAAAATTTTTGATTTCTCTGATGCTTACTACACTTCAAATATCTTACTTGCTGTAAAATCCGGTAGCAGCGTTAAAAGTTATAGTGATTTGAAAGGCTTAACTGTCGGAGCTAAAACCGGAACATCATCTTACACATGGTTATCTGAACACGCTGACGAATACGGTTATACCTTGAAAGCTTTTGACGAAGCCTCAACAATGTATGACAGTTTGAACTCTGGTTCTATTGATGCCTTAATGGATGATGAAGCCGTTCTCCTCTACGCTATCCAACAAGGACGTGACTTTGAAACACCTATCGCTGGGGAAAAATCCGGTGAATACGGATTTGCCGTCAGCAAAGGTTCTAACCCAGAATTGATTGAAATGTTCAACAACGGTCTTGCTGCCTTAGTTGAATCTGGCGAATACGACGAAATCGTCAATAAATACCTTGGTACAAGCGATAATTCAAGTTCAAGCTCAAGTTCATCAAGCGTTGATGAAACAACAATCTGGGGACTCCTCAAAAATAACTATTCACAATTGCTTTCAGGTTTAGGCAAGACACTTAGCTTAACACTGATTTCATTTGCAATTGCCATGGTTATTGGTATTATCTTTGGTATGATGGCTGTTTCGCCAAACAAAGTTCTTCGTACTATTTCAGCTGTCTTTGTTGACATCGTACGTGGTATCCCATTGATGATTGTAGCTGCCTTTATTTTCTGGGGAATTCCAAACCTTCTCGAGTCTATCACTGGCAAACAAAGCCCAATCAACGATTTCGTTGCAGCTACTATTGCGCTTTCGCTTAATGGTGGTGCTTACATTGCAGAAATCGTCCGTGGTGGTATCGAGGCTGTTCCTCAAGGTCAAATGGAAGCCAGCCGTAGTTTAGGTATTTCATATGGTAAGACAATGCAAAAAATCATCTTGCCCCAAGCTGTTCGCCTAATGCTACCAAACTTCATCAACCAATTCGTTATTTCATTAAAAGATACAACTATCGTATCAGCAATTGGTCTTGTTGAACTCTTCCAAACTGGTAAAATCATCATTGCTCGTAACTACCAATCTTTCCGTATGTATGCTATCTTAGCAGTTATCTACCTTGTAATGATCACCCTTTTGACACGTTTAGCAAAACGTCTAGAAAAGAGGCTTAAATAATGGCAGAATTAAAAATTGATGTACAAAATTTGCACAAATCTTATGGAGATAATGAGGTCCTAAAAGGAATCACAACTCAGTTCCACGAAGGTGATGTTGTTTGTATTATTGGTCCTTCAGGTTCAGGGAAATCAACATTCCTACGTACCCTCAACTTACTTGAAACAATCACAAGTGGAAAAGTTATCGTTGACGGTTATGAACTTTCTGACCCAAAAACTGATGTCGATAAAGTTCGTGAGGATATCGGAATGGTATTCCAACACTTTAACCTTTTCCCACACATGACAATTCTTGAAAACATTACCTTTGCGCCTATCGAACTAGGTAAGGAAAGCAAAGAAGAGGCAGAAAAACATGCCATGGAACTTCTTGAACAAGTCGGCTTAGCTGATAAACGTGACGCAAAACCCGAAAGCTTATCAGGGGGACAAAAACAACGTGTGGCTATCGCTCGCAGTTTAGCTATGAATCCTGATATCATGCTTTTTGACGAACCTACTTCTGCACTTGACCCAGAAATGGTCGGAGACGTTCTTAACGTTATGAAAAATCTTGCAGAACAAGGCATGACAATGTTAATCGTCACTCACGAAATGGGATTTGCTCGTAAAGTTGCCAACCGCGTTATCTTTACCGACGGCGGTGAATTCCTCGAAGACGGCACACCAGAACAAATCTTCGACAACCCACAACACCCACGCCTAAAAGACTTCCTTGATAAAGTCTTGAATGTGTGATAAATCAAAAAGGTCGGATGCTAAAGCATCTCGACCTTTTACATCACCTACTATTTGGTAGGCGACTAGATTTCTCACTAGGTTTAGTTAAAGCTGTTAAGTTTCTACGCTAGGTATTACAGCACTTAGCTAACACTACCTACTCTATTACCTTTGACTTTTATAGCACCTTTTGATAAACTAATATCAAATTAACATTCAGGAGGAAAAGGAGCAATGAAGAACTAAGAACAGAATTTTTGATACTACCATATCAAGTTTTGTTTTTAATGCGCTCTTTAATAAACTTCCTCAGCTAATAGATGGCTATTTTCCGCCTTTATTAGTGCTATTTTGTTTTATTAATAGAAAGCCTCACTCTCTACTTGATTTGTAGAGAGTTTTTTTATTAAAAGCGAGGTTCTTATGCTACAAATTAATCATTTAACAATTACACAGCTTATTTCTGATTTAAATGTAATCGTCAATTCTGGGGATAAATTAGCTATTATTGGCGAAGAGGGTACTGGGAAGTCAACACTTTTAAAGACTATTTTGTCTCCGCAATTAATGGCTAACTACTGTATTCTCGAGGGAAAAATTGATAATCATTTTCCCAAAATTGGATATTTACCACAAGCTTTGTCACAAAAACAAGAAAAGATGACAGTTTCAGAATTTCTTTATGATAATTTAGATTATGTTAGTTTCGATTTCAATGCTTTTTACCAAATGGCTGCGCGATTAGATTTGGATATTCAATCTTTAGAAAATAGAAATCAGAGTTTGAAAAGTTTATCTGGTGGAGAAAAATTAAAGTTACAACTTGCTAAACTGGTTGGTGAAACCAATGATTTACTCTTACTAGATGAACCCTCTAGCGACCTTGATGCGCAGGCGATTAATACTTTACAAGCATTCATTCAATCATCTGACAAAACAATTATTTTTATCTCTCATGATGAAGCCCTGCTAGAAAAAACTGCTACCGCTATTCTACACCTTGAGTTAATAAAGCGTCGTCAAGTTGCTCGCGCAAGCTATTTTTCAGGAAGTTACACAGATTATATGATTTATCGTCACAAAGCTTACACCAAACAACTGGAACAAGCCAAAAACGACTGCCGTATAAAAGCTAAAAGAGACGCTAAAATACAACGGCTTCATCAGGCGGCAGAATACAATGTGCGAAATACTCATGATAGCACTATGGGGAGATTAGCGGCTAAAAAGATGAAAAATGTCTTATCTCTTGAAAAACGGTATACCAAAGAAGAAAAAATGGTCGATTTTCCTGAAGAAATGGATAGTATAAAACTATTTTTCGATGATATTGTCCCTCTCGATAAAAAGAAAAAACTTCTGTCTTGGGACAATCATGATTTATCAACTGGCCAAAAAGTCAGTTTAACCATTTTAGGTCAAGATAAACTGGTGATTACTGGGAGAAACGGTATCGGAAAAACACGTCTGCTCACACAAATTTACCAAGAGCTAGATAAAAATCATTTTTCAATCGGTTATATGCCACAGGATTACGATAGTGTTTTTAGCAAAGAAATGACCGCTCTAACATTTTTTAACACAGGTATCAGACAGCGAAAAAGCTCGAACACTCCGTCCTTGAACTTTCAGGTGGCAAAAAGCAAAATTATTCTTAGCACGTATGGTTCTAGCCCAAAATCATATCTTAATTCTTGATGAGCCGACAAGGCATATTTCACCAACTAGTCAGCCATTAATCAGAGAACTTTTAAAAAATTTTAACGGCTGCATTATCAGTGTTTCTCACGATAGAAAATTCATTGACGACATTGCTAATCTACGTTATCAATTAACTGACAAAGAACTTCAAAAATATTAAAAAAACTGTCCAGTGGACAGTTTTTTCACGAGCTTAGAGATTGAAAAGCGAGTTAAGTCCAGTGGACTGTTTTTCACGAGCCTAGAAATTGAAAAGCGAGTTTTATGCAGGTAAGTAAGGCGAGTATTATGATTCTTGACCTTTGGCTTCATCTGGTTTTTCTTTAGCTAATTTTTCACGCTCCAAGCGCAAACGTCGATTTGGATTAAGGGTATTGAAAAGTTCTTCTAGCTTTTCAGCATTCCAAACATCGGCTGCTGATACAAAATTACCATCTTTATCTCGAAAAGATATCGGTTTATCACCCATAAGAACCTCCAGCAAAATGTAATATAAGCTCAATTGTGAATCATCACAATTCCTATTCGTCTTTAAAATTTATAATTTATAATTCTTCCAATTTAAGCAAGCGAGCACAGTAATCAAACACGTCGTTAGAACATACGTTACTAGTTCGAAAATGGTTTCGATAATAAACCATTTTCGAGCTAGTAAGATGCCTAGGCAAGTTAATCCACAAATTCGAATTCGAAGTTTCCGATTCGGACGATGTCTCCGTCTTTAGCTCCGCGTTCGCGAAGGGCTTCATCAACACCCATACCACGCAATTGGCGAGCAAATTTCATAACGGATTCATCACGTTCCATATTCGTCATGACAAAGAGTTTTTCAAGTTTTTCACCTGACAATACCCAAGCAGCATCGTCATCACGTAAAATTTCAAACGGACGTTCGTCTGGATCAAATCCGTAGTATACTTCTTCACCAATCATGTCATCTTCAGTGTAAAGCAAGAATTTATCAGTCTTATCAAGCAATTCTGCTGTTGCTTCCATCAGATTTTCCAAACCTTGGTGAGCTAAGCTTGAAATTGGGAAAATCATTGGCATTTCATCGAAATCATCGTAATTTGCTGCCAATTTTTCTTTGAAGACTTTCAAGTTTTCTTCTGCTTCTGGTATGTCCATTTTGTTAGCAACGATGATTTGTGGACGTTCCATCAAACGAAGGTTGTAAGTTTCAAGTTCATTATTGATTGAAACATAATCTTCGTAAGAGTCACGACCTTCACTTGCTGACATGTCGATAACGTGCAAGATAACACGTGTACGCTCGATGTGACGAAGGAATTGTGTACCAAGTCCAACACCTTGTGAAGCTCCTTCAATCAATCCTGGAAGGTCAGCCATAGCAAAGCTGTCACCTGATTTGGTGCGAACCATACCAAGATTAGGCACAATTGTTGTAAAGTGATAAGCACCGATTTTGGGTTTAGCAGCTGTAACAACACTTAGTAATGTAGATTTACCAACTGATGGGAACCCAACCAAACCAACATCAGCCAAGATTTTCAATTCAAGTTGAAGTTCACGTTCTTCACCTGGTTCACCATTTTCGGCAATTTCTGGTGCAGGGTTACGTGGTGTCGCAAAGCGGATGTTACCACGTCCACCGCGTCCACCATGAGCCACAACAAATTCTTGACCATTTTCAACAAGGTCAGTGATAACTTTATTTGTCTCAGCATCACGAACAGTTGTTCCTTGTGGGACACGAACAATAAGGTCTTCTGCACCACGTCCGTGCATTCCTTTTGTCATCCCTTTTTCACCAGATTTAGCTTTAAAAATACGGTTGTAACGGAAGTCCATCAATGTACGAAGTCCTTCGTCAACTTTAAAGATGACTGAACCACCTTTACCACCGTCACCTCCCCAAGGACCGCCATTAGGGACATATTTTTCACGACGGAAGGCAACCATGCCATCACCACCACGACCAGCTTTAACGCTGATTTTGGCAGTATCTAAAAATATACTCATTATTAATTCCTATTCTTTCATTGTAATAACAATTGCATTAAAATTGGATGTGCAAAAGCATAAAAAAACGCCTCTTCAGCGTTCTTTAAATAATTGAACCAATAGCAGTCGCAATAAGACCACCTACAGTTACTAGAACCATTAAGATAACAACTACTAAAGTCAGTTTTTCAAACGCTGTTTTTTTACGTGGTCCGTTTTCACCAAATGCCACTTTAATACACCTCGCTCATTGAATTTATTACTATCATCTTAACATGATTGCCCCAAATAATCAAATAACTACTGCAGAAATTTACAATTCAACGTCAAATTCTTCAAGGCTTGCTAACTCATCATCTGTTAATCGACGCCACTCTCCAAGAGCCAATTGTTTATCCAATTGAAGTGGACCCATGCTGAGACGTTGAAGATCTGTCACTTTTTTACCACAAGCCTGTACCATGCGTTTGACTTGGTGGAATTTTCCCTCTTTAATGGTAATTTCAACAACACTTGTTCTTGCTGCTTCATTTATTTCAAGAATCACCAACTGCGCTGGCTGACATGTAAAATCTTTCAAGTCAATACCGTTGGCAAAAGCTGCCACATCAGCGGTCGTCATCAGACCAGCAACTTTGGCTCGGTAAGTTTTATCAACATGTTTTTTAGGAGATAGCATGGCATGCGCTAACTTACCGTTATTAGTTAATAGTAAAAGCCCATGCGTATCAATATCCAAACGCCCAACTGGAAAAACTTCCTTATCCCAAGCTGTTTTATCGAGCAAATCTAAGACGGTTTTATGATGGTTATCTTCCGTTGCTGAAATCACACCTTTTGGTTTATTAAGCATGTAATAAACGTATTTTTCATAAGACAGATTTTGTCCCTGACAAATGATTTGATCTACTTTTTCATCAATTTGTGTCTTAGGAGAGATTTCGATTTTTCCATTGACAGAGACTTGCTTTTTCTTAAGAAGCTGTTTGACTTCTGTGCGTGAGCCCTGACCTGCTTCAACTAAAAATTTATCTAAACGCATATATTTCCTTTTACTAATATGATACTTTCATTGTACCATTTTTTAAGTCATAAAAAAACAAGGCTCAATAGGCTCGAACCTTGTCTCATTATTACTAGAATGATTTATTTTTTGTATGCGTAAGTGAAGTCAACTTGCAATCCTGTTGAGTTACGAACAAGACCTTTAAGGTCAGGATTTTGAAGTGACTTAGTGCTACGGAAGTAGATTGGGTTGTAAAGTGCGTTATCGTAAAGTGCTTTTTCAGCAGCTTTATAATCATCAGCAGCAGCTTTTGCATCTAATGCATCAGTAGTGATTGCTTTTTTGTATGCAGCATCGTAATCAGCATTTGAGAATTTACCGTAGTTGTATGATGAATCAGTTGTGAAGAGTCCATAGAATGTTGAACCTTCTGGATAGTCACCACCCCAAAGAACAAGAGCAACATCAAAGTTTTGGTTCTTAGTATCTTCTAGACGTTGTTTGAAAGTAACAAATTTTTCTTCAACTTTCAATCCTGGAAGAGCTTCTTCCCAAGTTTGTTTGATGTAGTCAACTGAAGCTTTTGCAACCGGTGCATCTGAGTCAGCTGTGATAGTCAATTTAACTGAGTCTGTACCAAGTTCTGCAAGACCTTCTTTGAAGAGTTTTGCAGCTTCTTTCTTATCATAGCTGTAACCAGGTGATACGTATTTAGCCAAGTCTGTTCCATCAGGAAGTTTTTCAAGACCTGTTGGAGCAAGCGCTGTTGCAGCTTTTGAACCAGTATCGATAGCAGCTTTAACGATACCTTCACGGTCAGTTGCTAAGTTAAGGGCTTGACGGATTTTAGTATTGTTCAAAGCAGTAACTGTACCAGTTTGGTTGTAAACCATGTAAGCTGTTGTTGCTTCTGGAACTGTAACTACATCGTCACGGTTTTTATTTGCTTTGAATGTAGCTTCTGTATTTGAAATGTTTGCTGTATCAACGTCACCATCTTTGTACATTTGAACAGCTGTATCAGGTTTCTTGATTGTTTGGACGTTTACTTTCTTAGTTTTAACGTCTTTTGCATCCCAGTAATATTTGTTTTTCACCAGTGTGAAGTTACCACTTGTACCGTTCCATTTTGTAACAGTGTATGGACCTGAGTACAAAGCTTTTTCTGATGTTGTACCATAGTCATCACCTGCTTTTTCAACAAATGCTTTACTTTGTGGCATGAAGTTAGCAAATGATAGAAGGCTCATAAATTGTGGAGATGGGTTAGACAAAGTAAAGATAACTTTGTTTCCGTCGGCTTTAACTCCAAGTTCATCAAGACCTTTTGTACCAGAAATAACTTCGTCAGCGTTCAATACATGAGCATCTGATACTAGGTAAGAATATTCTGAAGCAGTTTTTGGATCTGCAATACGTTGCCATGTGTAAACAAAATCTTCTGCAGTCAAATCACTACCGTCTGACCATTTAAGACCATCACGCAATGTCGCAGTGTATGTCAAACCATCTTCTGAAACATCAACACTTTTAGCCAAATCTGGTTGCAATTTTCCATCTTTATCAACACGGAGAAGGTTACTTCCTGAGTTACCAATAGCAATTGATGAGTAAGTATCAGTTACTTTAGAAATATCAAGAGTACTGATTTCAGTTGGCACGAACCAATTGATATCTTTGCTAGCAGATTTTGATGATGAGTTATTTCCACCACATGCTGCTAGTGTAGCAACAGACAACAATGTGACAGCCCCAAGACCGACACGTTTTAAAGATTTAATCTCCATAATGGATCCTCCTACCATAAACTTTCTTTTGGTATGTTAACCATTATAACATATTATTTTCTAAAAATACAGAAAATTTGTAAATTAATTATTTTTTCAAAAAAACTTAGTTATGTTTATTTTTCACTCATTTTACACACTTTGATGAGAAGGAACGCCAAAATATGCATAAAAATTCTATTTTATGCACTTTTTTGCCATTTTAACGTTTTCATTTTTAATAAATATTAAAAACTTGAATAATATAAGTATTTTTTGTTTTATCATACAAACAATATCAGAAAAGCTAACATCAAAAATCAATGTCATTCCAACTATCACTCTCAGAATCTTACATATAAAGTAAAAAGAGAAAGCCGATGTTCTCCACTTTCTCTCATTCTGATTTTTTTCTTATATCATTCTAAAATGCTTGAACGCTTCCAGAATCAATTTTTCTTTCTCAGCTGGACAGTTCGGTACTCTATGACCGTCAGCACCTTTATTATAATTTTCACGCTTCTCTAAGCCTAATTTGTCTTTTACTTGAGCAATGTATAGATTTGATACAGAAACATCATGTTGTTCCTTAATCCACTCTTTGATTTTTCTGTATGACGCTAAATCCTTAGCACTTTTCAGATACTCTGCATCTTTTGGCTCATAATCAACATGAGCATACTCAACGTTCTTATCGTTGACTATTTCCCTACCCAATAAGACAACCGTCTCAACATGGTGCGTATTCGGGAACAAATCAACTGGTTGTACTTTTATGAGTTTGTAGCCGAGTTCTTGATAGAGCTTGATGTCACGCGCCATGGTTGCTGGGTTACATGATATATAAGTGATTTTTTCTGGCTGCATGGCAACGCTGGCTTTGATAAAGTTTTCTGTCAAGCCTTTGCGTGGTGGGTCAACCAAAATCACACTTGGTTTGATACCGTCTTTGCTCCAAGTTGCCATGGCATGCTCTGCCGAATCAGCGACATAATGCGCATTGGTAATACCGTTTAGCGCAGCATTTCTTTTGGCATCTTCCACAGATTCTTCAATCACTTCGACGCCGTAAACGACTTTAACATTTTTGGCAAATGAAAGCCCAATTGTTCCAATACCAGAGTATGCATCGATGACAATATCTTCAGGCGTCAAATCTGAAAAATCAATGGCAGTTTGATAAAGTCTTTCAGCCATTTCAGTATTGACTTGGTAGAATGAACGAGCAGAAATTTCATATTGATTACCAAGCATGCTGTCAATAATCCTATCTTTGCCATACAATGTCTTAAACTCATTACCGAAAATCGCATTGGTATTTTTATCATTAATATTTTGAACGATTGATTTAACCGCTGGAAATTCTGCCACAATTTTCTCAATGATTTGCTCAATACGGAAGATTTTTGGACGTGTTGTCACAAAGACCAGCATCATTTCACCAGAATAATGCCCACGACGAACAACCAAATTACGAATCAATCCAGTTTGCTCTTTTTCATCATAAGGTTTGAGGTCAAAACGGTGAAGCAAATCACGGGTAAAATTAATCAAACGGTCAATTTCTTTGTTTTGAATATAATAATCAGAAATCGGCATCAAATCATGCGAATGTTTACGAAAAAATCCTGTCTCCAACTGACCATTAACACGACGAACTGGCACTTGTACTTTATTTCGGTAAGCGTATGGGTGCGCCATACCAAGTGTTTCTGACACCTCAATATCTGAAATACCAGCTGTTTTATAGAGATTATCCATTACTTGCTTGCGTTTAAATTTTAACTGTTCAGCATATGCAAGATGCCCAAAATCCGCAATTCCTGTACGCAAATAATCCACATTCAAACCTTGGTTACGGTGTTCAGAAATTGTCAAGTATTCCTCAACTTTACCAAATCCGATGTTCTTTTTCACTTTCAAGACGCGCATCTTGATTTTTTCACCTGGAAGAGCATTTTCAACAAAAAAGACGAAGCCGTCAACCTTGGCAACACCTGCTCCTTCGTGTGATAAATCCGTGATTTCAGCATCTACAATAGCGTTTTTACTTAACATAATTTCCTTTCAGCCCATTCTAAATTGGCAATGTTCTATTTCTCGGTCTCTTTTCTTCATAATAAAAATAGAGAAGCTTAACTGCCTCTCTATTATATCATATTTACAAGACGTACCTTTCAACTTTTCTATTCACATAAACATGCATTTAGACGTTATCTCTCGTTTTAGCAGTTGATAGATTTCTTATCACTCAACTCTCTCATTTAACCATTCATAATACTCTTTAAAGCTATCATCTGTTAATGGAACAGTAGCTATCAAAACCGTAAAATCAACCAACTCCTTCGTACTCACCGTTAATTTAATTTGGTTCAACTTTAAAAAAGCAACTAAAGCGAATACTGCTGTTCTTTTGTTAGCATTCTCAAAAACATATCTTTTAATCAACTGAACAAATAAAACCGTCGCTTTTTCCATTAATGTTGGATATAACTCTTTTCCAAAAACATATTGTTCAGGCAAATTTACAATCATATTTAAAGCAGACGGGCTAACAAGTCTTGAATTTTCTAAAGGAGAATATTTTTCTATTACCATTTTATTAATGGAAACGAGTTGTTCTTCTGTCAAATATTTTGTCATTTATTACCAACTCTTTAAAAACAGCATCATAGTCTTTAAAAATATCATCTGTTATAGCTGATATGTCCTCATTTGTTGCAAATTCTCTTTTTGATTTTTCAACTGGTGAAAAAATCAACTCCCCATTTGCAGAAGCTTTTACTTCGTACTCTGTTCCCTCTGGAACATTAAGATAGCTAGGGATTGTAATCATTAAAGAATTGCCTTGTTTTCTTGACTTAACAATCATATGTCATTCCTCACTCTCTTTATTAGCGTCATTATATCAGAACATTACAGTAATTACAAACAATAACTTTAAGTACATAATAAAATGCACTAGTGAAACTAATGCATTTTATTCTATAACTAATTGATTAAAAGATGTAGATCAATATTTTTTATATCTACCGCAAGCCAAGTTCTTTTAACTCTTCTTGATATTTATCAAAATCAATGGCAATTCCTAAGCCGCCATACATATCGTAGTCATCTATCCAGTCACCTTCGGCTGGAATGGTTGTTTGCTCGATACCTTCTTGACCGCTCGTGATAACAGATAAGCCCTCTTTTAGGAGAAATGGATAGGAAATGTTCGTTGAGGTCAAAGCATAGATTTTACCAATTGCAGCTGAGCCTGTAAAGAGTTTTGACGGTTTTTTAATCTGGTTGATAATGGCAGAAATAACTTGTTGCTGGCGCTGCGTCCGACCATAGTCACCGTTATCATCTTTACGGAAACGGGCATAATTGAGTAAGGTACGACCATCCATTTTTTGTGTTCCAACTTCAATCGTTTGATTTGGAACAGTACCGTCAGCCTGCATATTGAGTTCATCAGGAACTTCAACAGACGAAACTGCTTGACCATCAACCGTACCAAATTTGGCGTCTATTTCAACACCATTTGGGAACAAGGTATCAATGGCTTCTGCAAAGGTTTCAAAGTCAACCATGACATAATATTTGATATTAATATCAAAATTGTCTTTCAACGTCTGGCGCATGAGTTCTGCCCCTTGGTTGTCATCTTGTTCACCAACATTAAATGCGACATTCAATTTTTGGTCATTTGAATAAGCATTGTAGCTGACACCGTCAATATTGACCAAAGTATCACGCATAAAGCTGACTAATTTAATTTTTCCGTCGCTGTTGCCAATATTCATCACCATAATCGTATCGGTTCTGGCATCCGAAGACCCTTGCGTAATCCGCTGGTCACTTCCTAAAATGAGAATATTAGTACCGTCATCACTATCTTCCCCATTGAATGTTTCTGTTACGGCTGCTGTGTAATTTGTCTCACCACTTGAAACATCATTAACGCCTTTGAAAAACATGTAAATCATCCCTGCTATGACAAGAATCACCAAGAAACCAAGAAGTTTCAACAGACGCTTAATACGAATTTTGCGACGCTTCTTTTTAGGTTTCTTTGCTTTTTTAGGCGTTACAGGTTCGGGTTCTTGATAAAATACCTCATCATAATTCTCATAATTGTCTTGATAAGTTGGAAGACTCTCTGCCTGCTGCTCGCTCATTCTTCTAAAGGAACGTTTCAACTGCTTTTTTTCTTCTGGGTATTTGGGAAGCCCTTGCGATGTCCAGTTATCGTCATCATAATAAGCCATTTGATTATCATAAGCATCGTCATAATAATCATCGTAGTAATTGTCATTATAGGCAGACGACGGCTGAGAGCGTGGTGGATCGCTGATATCACTAGCTTGTTTTTTATTGTAAAGATAGTCAAATTCTTGTTTTTCGCGCGCACTCAAATACTCAAGATTACTCAAGAGGTATTCGTATCTTAATTCTTCGTGCCGACTTAAATTACTTCTTGCCATATCTCATATCTTTCCCATTTTCATCAGACTAGCGCAAGCACAAGCGCTTAACAATTCCTAAATACCAAAAATCAGAGGATTTTACAGTTTGTAAACATCATAACGTCCGAGGATTTTATAGCCAATACCAAGAACACTCAATTCTTCTAGTGCAAATGACACTAGTGTATCATTTTTATTTTCAACATCAACGATGAAAAAATATTCTCCCAAAACTGTTTTTAGAGGGCGACTTTCAATTTTAGTCAAATCAATGCCACGCCAAGCAAAAACAGATAATGCTTTATAAAGCGCACCAGGCAAGTTATCTGGCAAAGTCAATGCCAATGAAACTTTTTGATTGAGTTTTGCCAAATCAAACGACCGTTTTTGATGCCCTAGTACCCAAAAGCGCGTGTAGTTTTCATCCATTTCTTGAATATCTTGGGCAATAATTTCCAAACCATATTCTTTTGCGGTAGCTACTGGCGCAATGGCAGCAAAGTTTTCCTCTGGATGTTCGGCAATGAAACGTGCAGCGTAAGCCGTACTAGCCGTCATCTCAATTTTTGCTACTGGATAATGTGCTTTAATGTATTTTTTCCCTTGAGCAATAGCTTGCGGGTGTGAAAAAATCTTTTCAATTTTCTTTGTTTGTGTTGTTGCTAAAAGCTGTTGTTTAATCGGTTGAATGATTTCTGCAATCGCCTCAATTTCAGCTTGATGAAAAAGGTAATCCAACGTTTCATGCACTGAACCCTCGATTGAATTTTCAACAGGGATAATGGCATAATCCACAAAACCTTCTTCATAAGATTTGATAACTTCAGTGATATTTGCAAAAGGCATGCGATTAGCTTCTGGAAATGCCTTAACAGCAACATTATGCGTAAAAGAACCATTTGGTCCTAAGTAGCCAACTTTCATCCGATTTCCTCAACAATTTCTTCAGGCGTTTTACCAGCCACGTCAATAATACGATTAGCTACTGCTTCATACATTTCTTGGCGACCGTCAAAGATTTCTTTGAAAGCTTCCTTGCTGTTGTTGACAAACAAAGGACGAACATTTTCCGTATCATGCTCAATGCGGTCATAAAGCGTTTCAAAGTCTGATTTTAGGTAAATCGTTTCTGGATTTTTTGCTAAAATCTCTCTGTTAATCGGATTGATGACAACGCCGCCACCAGTTGAAATGACTTGGTCAGAATCAGCTAATTCCGCAAGCACTTGTGACTCAATTTCACGGAATTTAGCTTCACCCTCTTTAGCGAAAAAGCCTGCGATTGACATGCCGATACGCTCTGTAATCAAAGCATCCATATTAATGTAATTTTCATCTAACAATGATGAAATCGTTGATTTCCCAGACCCCATAAAACCAATAATAATTCTAGCCACGTGAGAGTACCTCCAAATCATTAAAGAAGCTTGGGTAGCTTGTATTAATCGCTTCTGCTCGTTCTAGTTCAACGTCTCCGTCTGACACCAAAAGCACAGCAATGGCAGTCATCATACCGATACGGTGGTCACCGAAAGTATTGACTTTAGCGCCATGGAGCGGTGTCTTTCCTTTGATAATCATGCCGTCATCTGTTGGCATAATGTCAGCACCCATTGCATTAAGAGCATCCGCAACCACCTGAATACGGTCTGTTTCCTTCACTTTCAACTCTTCTGCATCACGAATAATCGTTGTACCATTAGCTTGTGTGGCAAGAAGAGCGATAATTGGCAATTCATCAATCAAACGCGGAATGATTTCGCCACCAATTTCAACACCGTGAAGTTCAGATGTTTCAACGGTAATCGTTGCTGATTTAGCAATCTCATCAACGTTTGAAATGGTCATTTTACCACCCATTTCCTTGATAACATCAATGATACCAGTACGTGTTTCATTGATACCGACATTTTCAAGGGTTACTTTAGCATTTGGAACAATGAGCCCTGCGACTAACCAGAAAGCCGCTGATGAAATATCGCCTGGGACAACCACATCTTGACCAGTAAATTCTTGACCACCTTTGATGCGAATTTCTTTGTCATTGACATCAATTGCGCCACCAAACTGAACAATCATATCTTCTGTGTGATTGCGTGTTTTTTCTTTTTCAATGATGACAGACTCACCGTCAGCTTGCAAAGCTGCAAAAATAAGTGCTGACTTCACTTGAGCAGACGCCACAGGAAGTTGATAATGAATCGGTTTAAGCGCTTTGCTACCACGCATAGTAAGCGGTGGCAAATCACGGTCTGTTGGCCCTGACACTTCAACTCCCATTTGACGAAGCGGAATTGTCACGCGGTCCATTGGGCGTTTTGACAAACTGTCATCACCAAACATTTCAACCGTAAAATCTTGCCCTGCTAACACACCAGAAATCAAGCGGATTGATGTTCCTGAATTTCCCATATCTAGTTTGTTTTTTGGAGCCTTAAGCCCGTCAAATCCAACACCTGTAATGGTTACGATGTTACCGTCATCTTGGATATCAACCCCTAAATCACGAAATACTTGCATTGTTGACAGCACATCTTCACCACGCAAAATATCATGAACAGTTGTTGTTCCCTTGGCAAGACTGCCGAACATAATTGAACGGTGACTGATTGACTTATCTCCAGGAACTCGCAAAGTTCCTTTTAATTGTGACACATTTGTCAGTAACTTCATGCAACTCTCCCATGAAATAGTTTTAATTCTATTATACCATAAAATAACTGAAAATTTGAACAGTTCTCTAAAATTACTCTTAACAAAAGCTTGCAAATTCATTATGAAACTATCTCAAAACAAAGACATTTCGTCCCAAAACCTCTTTCTCACTTTAGCTCGAAGCATTAAAATTTCTCAAAAAAACAACTGAAAGAAAAGGTTTCAGCTGTTTAATCGTTTTATTTTTTACTGTTATCATCATCCATTGAAAGCACTGACAAGAAGGCTTCTTGTGGCACTTCAACAGAACCGATAGCTTTCATACGTTTTTTACCTGCTTTTTGTTTTTCAAGCAATTTGCGTTTACGAGAAACGTCACCACCATAACATTTGGCAAGCACGTTTTTACGAAGGGCTTTGATATCTGAGCGCGCAACGATTTTTTGACCGATAGCTGCTTGAATTGGCACTTCGAATTGTTGACGTGGAATGATTTTCTTGAGTTTTTCAACGATTAATTTACCACGTTCATAAGCAAATTCGTTGTGAACAATGAAGCTGAGCGCATCAACTTTATCACCGTTAAGGAGAATATCCATTTTAACCAATTTTGATTTACGGTATTCTGAAATTTCGTAATCAAAACTTGCATAACCACGTGTTGATGATTTCAATTTATCAAAGAAATCAAAGACAATTTCAGCAAGCGGAATCTGGTAAATAACATTGACACGATTTTCATCAATGTAATCCATTGTCACGAAATCGCCACGTTTGCGTTGGGCAAGTTCCATGACTGCTCCGACAAATTCTTGCGGAACCATGATTTGTGCTTTCACATATGGTTCTTCGATACTTGCAACCTTAGTTGGATCTGGGAATTCAGACGGATTTGACACCTCAAGCATTTCGCCATCAGTCGTGTTAACATGATAAACAACGGATGGCGCTGTCATAATCAAATCAATGTTGAATTCACGTTCCAAACGTTCTTGGATAACGTCCATGTGAAGCAAACCAAGGAAACCGCAACGGAAACCAAAGCCAAGAGCTTGTGATGTTTCAGGCTCGAATTGGAGACTAGCATCGTTCAATTGCAATTTTTCAAGCGCTTCACGGAGGTCATTGTATTTATTTGATTCGATTGGGTAAAGACCAGCAAATACCATTGGGTTCATTTGTTTGTAACCATGAAGTGGTTCTGCTGCTGGATTTTCAGCAAGAGTTACTGTATCACCCACACGGGTATCAGCAACTGTCTTGATTGACGCTGCGATATAACCAACATCACCAGTTGCTAAGAAATCACGTCCAACAGCTTTCGGCGTGAAGATACCAACTTCTGTAACATCAAACGTTTTACCATTTGACATCAATTGAATCTTATCACCAGGTTTTACCATACCATTAACGATACGAACTTGCAGAATAACTCCGCGGTAAGCATCATAAACAGAGTCAAAGATAAGCGCTTGAAGCGGTGCTTCAACATCTCCTGCTGGCGCTGGCACGTACTCAACAATTTGTTCAAGGATTTCTTCAATCCCGATACCTGCTTTTGCTGAAGCAAGCACAGCCTCTGAAGCATCAAGACCAATCACATCTTCGATTTCTTGACGCACACGCTCTGGGTCTGCTGCTGGCAAATCAATTTTATTGATAACTGGCAGAATTTCCAAATCATTATCAAGGGCTAGGTAAACATTGGCAAGGGTTTGAGCTTCAATACCTTGTGCCGCATCGACAACCAAAATTGCCCCCTCACAAGCCGCCAAAGAACGTGACACTTCATATGAAAAGTCAACGTGTCCTGGGGTGTCAATCAAGTGGAAAATGTAGGTTTCACCGTCTTTAGCCGTGTAGTTCAACTCAATCGCATTAAGCTTAATCGTGATACCACGCTCACGCTCCAAATCCATGCTATCCAAGAGTTGAGCTTGCATTTCACGACTAGAAACCGTCTCTGTTTTTTCCAAAATACGGTCAGCCAAAGTTGACTTCCCGTGGTCAATATGTGCAATGATAGAGAAATTACGAATCTTCTCCTGTCGTTTTTTTAATTCTTTAATATCCATCTTACAATCCTATACAATTAATCATTGTTTCTATTATAACAGATAAACAGAAACGTTGCTATAAAAAGTTTTAGAAGTCATTTCAAGAAAAGAAAAAAGCATCATAAGATGGTAAAATAAACAGCACAGCTCTAAAACCCTCGTGGACCATTTTTCTCACGAAATTTCGTAATCGCGCCATTTGTCACAGCTAGACTTCAGCTCGAAATAGTTCCTTTTATTTATTCCCCAAACCAGAGGGCGATTTCGCGTTCAACTGATTCTGGTGAGTCGGAACCATGAACGATGTTAAATGTTGCGCCATCCTCATCTGGGGCTTGAGCGTAATCTCCGCGGATTGTTCCTAGAAGAGCTTCTTTAGGATTTGTCGCTCCCATCATTGTACGCCATGAAGTGATGACTTCATTTCCAGACATAACGCCAGTGATTACTGGACCACTTGTCATAAAATCAACGATTAGTGGGAAAAATGGGCGGTCAACCAAATCAGCATAATGTTTTTCTAATAATTCTGGGGTTGCCATGCGCATCTCCAATTTTTCAATTGTAAAACCACGTCGTTCAATACGGTGAAGCACCTCACCAACAAGCCCGCGTTTCACGCCATCTGGTTTAATCATAAAGAAAGTTTTTTCCATGTAAACAATCCAACCTATCTAAATAAATTCAGTTTTTATTTTACCATAAAAGAAAACTTTTGAAAAATATTGAAAGGCGTTTTCACTAAAACTTTAGTAAGTTTCATGGCATTCTATTCCTGCCAAATCCTAAATACCAGACGTTTTGGAACCATTCGAAACAGCACAGCTCTAAAACAATGCCAGCCACGCGCCTGCTGGCTTTTTTGTTTTGGAACCATTCGAAACAGCACAGCTCTAAAACGAAGTATGCTAATATTGAGAGAGGTAAAAAGTTTTGGAACCATTCGAAACAGCACAGCTCTAAAACACAATAGTCATCTGATAACGTTAGAAATTCGTTTTGGAACCATTCGAAACAGCACAGCTCTAAAACTTGGTATGCAGATACTGATAGTCTCTATATGTTTTGGAACCATTCGAAACAGCACAGCTCTAAAACTGCTTCAGCAATACTTTCGTTTGATGGGGAGTTTTGGAACCATTCGAAACAGCACAGCTCTAAAACTCTGTTTTATCTTCGACAATGATTTGGTCTGTTTTGGAACCATTCGAAACAGCACAGCTCTAAAACGATAGTAAAAAACGTTAACGTTATTTACTAGTTTTGGAACCATTCGAAACAGCACAGCTCTAAAACTGCCCATGTCATCACCTCAACACTAAAATTGTTTTGGAACCATTCGAAACAGCACAGCTCTAAAACGCAACAGAGCGCCTATTAATATACTGCTTGGTTTTGGAACCATTCGAAACAGCACAGCTCTAAAACATCTAGGAATTTACAACATGATTAATGAAAAGTTTTGGAACCATTCGAAACAGCACAGCTCTAAAACACGCTCGCAAGGACTTCTTGGGAATCACAGGTTTTGGAACCATTCGAAACAGCACAGCTCTAAAACGAAAAGATTTCTTTTGAATTTCGCTGTACAGTTTTGGAACCATTCGAAACAGCACAGCTCTAAAACTTATTTCCAAACGAATTAACGAGTAATTTCGTTTTGGAACCATTCGAAACAGCACAGCTCTAAAACAAGCGATTATGCTCAATTGCGAAAAGATGGGTTTTGGAACCATTCGAAACAGCACAGCTCTAAAACAGTTTGTTTCGGATTTAGCTAGTGAGGATTTGTTTTGGAACCATTCGAAACAGCACAGCTCTAAAACATCGAGTTGTTCTGCACAAAGGGGAGAGTAGTTTTGGAACCATTCGAAACAGCACAGCTCTAAAACTGTTTGGGTATAAAATTATACCTAAAACGGGTTTTGGAACCATTCGAAACAGCACAGCTCTAAAACTCGGCGGTATTCAAACGTTATTCAAAGACTGTTTTGGAACCATTCGAAACAGCACAGCTCTAAAACTTACTCAAGTGGTATGACAGTCTATGCGCCGTTTTGGAACCATTCGAAACAGCACAGCTCTAAAACATTTCAACAGGTTCATTTATGTTTTTTATTGTTTTGGAACCATTCGAAACAGCACAGCTCTAAAACGTAGTCGTTTTCATTTAAATACCCCCGTCAGTTTTGGAACCATTCGAAACAGCACAGCTCTAAAACTGTTCAAAAATGTTAACTACTTTGATACATGTTTTGGAACCATTCGAAACAGCACAGCTCTAAAACAAAAAGATGTGGACAAATTTGAGAAATGCTGTTTTGGAACCATTCGAAACAGCACAGCTCTAAAACATTTAGATTTCGAATGTTGTTTAATCCAATGTTTTGGAACCATTCGAAACAGCACAGCTCTAAAACTATAATTTCGAAAATAATATTCATCACGTTGTTTTGGAACCATTCGAAACAGCACAGCTCTAAAACGTCGCTTTAACAGTTGCCTTTCCGTTAAATGTTTTGGAACCATTCGAAACAGCACAGCTCTAAAACAGTCATCTGCTTTAACTTGAAATTCATTGAGTTTTGGAACCATTCGAAACAGCACAGCTCTAAAACATTATGGAGTAGCAGAGATTGACCGCCTCGGTTTTGGAACCATTCGAAACAGCACAGCTCTAAAACCACTGTCAGTATCTTCAACTGTAACGTCACGTTTTGGAACCATTCGAAACAGCACAGCTCTAAAACCAACAGTAAATTGTTTGCCATACATATCAAGTTTTGGAACCATTCGAAACAGCACAGCTCTAAAACACAAGCTTTGATATTGCCGTCAACCACATCGTTTTGGAACCATTCGAAACAGCACAGCTCTAAAACAAGATTATTCGCCTGGTTTGGGGTGGTTAAGTTTTGGAACCATTCGAAACAGCACAGCTCTAAAACAAGAATTTAGTAATTTTTCAATTTCGTTTTGTTTTGGAACCATTCGAAACAGCACAGCTCTAAAACAATGAGCTGTTTCATCTGCGTAATCGTAAAGTTTTGGAACCATTCGAAACAGCACAGCTCTAAAACCAACCGTAACAACATTAGAGCAAAATGCTTGTTTTGGAACCATTCGAAACAGCACAGCTCTAAAACCTCAGCCAACAAGATGGCTACGCTGATGTCGTTTTGGAACCATTCGAAACAGCACAGCTCTAAAACTAACTTTGTCATTTAAGTATGACATCCCTGGTTTTGGAACCATTCGAAACAGCACAGCTCTAAAACCATCACCAAACCCACCTTCGAATAACGCAGGTTTTGGAACCATTCGAAACAGCACAGCTCTAAAACGTGCTAAATAGCTAACGGAAACAACAATCCGTTTTGGAACCATTCGAAACAGCACAGCTCTAAAACCAATGGAGAATTTGATGAAGTGACTTACTGGTTTTGGAACCATTCGAAACAGCACAGCTCTAAAACTCAATGTATTTAGATAAGTCTGTTGATTGTGTTTTGGAACCATTCGAAACAGCACAGCTCTAAAACGTATTTGACTAGCCAAGTTTGGACTATCATGTTTTGGAACCATTCGAAACAGCACAGCTCTAAAACCTCGTGGACCATTTTTCTCACGAAATTTCGTAATCGCGCCATTCGTCTCAGCTAGACTTCAGCCTCGAATGGTTCATTATTTTAACTATATTATACCTCAAAAAACTTTATTTTACAAGGTTTATAGCAATTTAAAGCTGTATTTTTTTCTCTAAAGCTTGTGTCAAAACCTCCGAGTAATTCACATTCTCACGGTCTGCTAATCTGACTAACCATTCTGGAACCGTAACATTTTTTCGAATGGCTTTGGTACTTTTTAAATATGGGGAAGGATCTGCTTGAATTAAAGTAATAAAACCATCTCCAACTGATAATTCACTCATATCAACAACTTTTGGAGGCTCTAACCCCTAATCTAAATAAGCAACCAATGATCTTTCTAACATTTCTCGAGCATTTTTCATCGCTTCTTCAACGTCATCACCTTCGGTACCACCACTAAATCCTGAAAATTCTACCCAAAAACTTCCACCTTCTTCTTTGTGAAAAATTGCAAGATACGTTTTTAACATCAGTTTGCCTCCTCTAATCTAAATCTTTAAAAATTTTTTCTCTCTAATCCTGCTCCAACGGCCTTATTACCATGAATTGATATTGTAACAATATAAGTTTTTCCATCTTTTGTGAATTGATGATGGCTTCCTTTTATACGAACTTCCTTCCATCTTTTTGAAATTGCTATTTTAGCTAGCTCTTTTCCAGTTTTTGGCACAACTAATCTCCTTTTTCATCTTATACGTATTATGCGTATATGTCAAAGCATAAGAAAAAGTATCTACAAAAAATGTAGATACTTTTTCATTCGTTTTTAACTCATGTTTTCTGTAATCAAAAAATAATCATTATCCAAAACATATTGTGGAAAATCATAAAGTTTTCGTGGTTCTAGAAAAAGAACTTTTTGATTTGAAAGCTTGATATATTCCATCAATCTCTCCATCTCATTTTGGGTCAAATAAGCTCCACTGTTCACAAAAATAAGTAACTTCTTTTTACTAAGATAGTTATATATTTGAAGAATTTCAAAGCATTTTTCAAAAATCGTATCACTTTGTGTTTCAATCTTAACACCAAGAGCTTTTATCAACTCAAGAACTGTGATTTCATCATATTCAAGATCAAGTTCATTTTCTAAACACTCATAAGCAATTAATTCTGCAATAGTATCAGCCAGATTTTCAATCATCGATTTTACTTCTGGTTTCTCATTCAATTGACTTTCTAAATCAGCATGAATTAATTTGAGCATAGATGAAGAATTGACATCAAATCCTAAAATATCTGTCACTAAAAGTAACTCTGACTCTTTCAATGATTTCAATTTTTTGTCAAACAATTTCAACTCACTTTCTTCTGTGTAAGAATACAATTGTCTAACAAGATTTGAAAAAACCGTTACATTTTCAACTGCTAGAATTGTGCCACCTGAAATTTCAATTGGTTCGTCAAGTATGGGAAAATTAATCTTCATCGCTATAATCCTCTCCAAGAAATACAAGACGTCTATCAGAATTGGCGACGCTGGTATTTCGCTCACCATTCAAATAAATCATACGAGCAAATTGCTTTTCAGTCACAGTCAAAAGAGTAATATTCCCTTTTTTAGGATTATTAGCCTGAAGTCTGTCAATCATCGCTTTATTAGCAGAATTATTTAGCAGCAATTTACTATAAACAGAAAATTGGTGCATGATAAAACCTTCACTTAGCAAAAACTTGCGAAATTTACGGTAAGCTTTACGTTCTTCTACAGTCTCAGTGGGCATATCAAACATTAAAATCATTCGCATATATCGATAACTCATATCCTAAATTCAGGAACTCCTTTCCCGTTATGATTAAGAGCTTTGACTACTTTTTTCGTATAATCACTAACAATGTTATTTAAATACATTTCCTTATTGTTGTAAGAATAAGTTTCATCAAACATCGTAAACAACTCGCGTTTAATTTTGACAAAGGAAGCATTACGATTTTCGTACACAATTCTATCAACGATTGGACGAAATGGTTCCATTATGTCACTTGCTAGATTGAATTGATTAAACTGATTAGAATGTTTCAAGCCGAACTGAGTCATACAACCACAAACAACTAGTTCACGCGCAAACATGCTTAACAACAAAGTATAACCATAATCTAGCCCAGCATTAATGTCATTATCTTGTTCGCGAGAAAAGTCGTTGCTAAACAAGGTATTAAAATAAATTCTAGCCGAGTGCCCTTCACGATTACTAGGGTCAAAAGGTTCTAAACCATGATATAAATCCATAATCGATTGTGATTTTTCAAAGAAAGAACACTCACCAAGATACATACTCTGATTTAAAATTTTCTGTGCAATGATGTTAGTCCAGACATCACATTTAACCTCATCAGCCCATGCGATTTGATTTGTCAGCTGTAAACTAGAATCATGGCGTCCATAGTAAGGCGTCAGCATTGCAGTTGGCAAACGTTTTTCATCACAAAAAATAATTAAAATATTTTTATCAACTAAACGCTCAATCAACATCGTCGTCAAAACAATATTTGTCGTTTCAAGCAAAAGAATATCAATTTCTTCTAAATGAATCATCTCAGTATGATAAGCATCCTTAAAAATCAAATGATTATTTTTATATGATAATTTCGAATGCTCGTTTACAATAACTGTACGCCATCCCATTACTCTTCTCCTAATTTACTCAAATCAATACGTGTTTCATAAAGACCAGTGACAGATTGATGGATAAGGGTGGCATCATTCAATTGTTTTAACATTTTTTCATCACTCTTAAATTGCCATCTTTTAATTGGGAGAGATAAAGAATCATTCAACACTATTTTCTTCTGCCCTGCACTTATTTTTGTAAAGTCAATCGATTTAGAAGCAATATCTAAAATGTTTATTAAATTTACTTCATCTTTTAATTCTTTCAAAGATACAAACAATTTCTTATCAATTAATTTTGTCTGCTCCATAAAAGCAATCATTTTATTCCAAAGGGATAATATTACTTTTTCGTTACCATCTAATTGAATGTTATCTTCCCCACTTTTTATATACGTATATATTAACTCAGTTTCCTTACAAGTTAAAGATAATTGATTAGCTCTTTTTAATTCTTGATTACTTACCATATATCTATGATAAGTAATGCTTTTCTCTTTAAATTCCAACAAACAATATTTGGAAAGCTTAAAGATATTTTTTATATTTACTATTCCAATACCATTTAAATAAGCAGTAGGATTTTTCTCATATTTCACTTTGTCAAGAAGAGGTAAACCTAACAATTTTAATTCTTTCCTTTCACGAGATTCACTAACAATCAAAATTGAATAAGCTATTGTAGCTCTAGCATATCCTCCATATGAAGTTGTAGAGAGTGAATTTTTAATTGGAAATAATTTTTTCTTATCATCTTTTTCTGGCCTAGCTAAAATATTATTATCAAATAACCCACCATTTTGTCCTACTGTTTGCTCTTCTACCTTCTTCACAATATTAACTTGTGGATAAGAAAGAACTTTTCGAACAATGTCAAAATCTCTTTGCTTATTCCAGACAACTTCACCATCTGCATTTGTTTCAACATCTGGTCGTTCAAATACTCTACCATCCGCATATTTGACTTCAGTTTTAAAGAAGTTCATCAAGTTTGAATAGAAGAAGTATTTTGCAGTTGCTTTACCTAATTCAGAATGGTTATCAGAAGATTTGGCAACAAGTTTGCGGACATCATATTTTTTATACTCACCATAAACAAACTCTGGTGCTAATTTTGGATATTTTTTAAGCAAGGCTGTTCCAACTACTGCGTTGAGATAAGCATCGTGAGCGTGGTGATAATCATTAATTTCACGAACTTTATAGAACTTAAATTCTTTTCTAAATTGCGAAACTAAGCTTGATTTCAAAGTAATAACCTTCACATCACGAATCACCTTGTCATCTTCATCACGTTTTGTATTAAAGCGGGCATCTAAAATTTGTGCGACATATTTTGTAATTTGACGTGTTTCAACTAATTGACGTTTAATAAATCCAGCTTTATCAGTTTCAGTTAATCCACCACGTTCTGCTTTAGTCAAATTATCAAATTTACGTTTAGAAATTAGCCCTGATTTATACAATTTATACCAGTACGATTTTCTATTACCAACAATTTCAATACTTGGCACATCATCTGACTTACCGCGGTTTTTAGCTGAACTTGTCAAGACTCGATTATCAATCGAATTATCTTTAATAAAAGCTTGAGGGATGATATGGTCAATATCATAATCACTTAAATGATCAATATCAAGTTCTTCTCCTGTGTACATATCCTTACCATTTTGGATATAGTATAGGAACAAACGGTCATTTTGAAGATGAGAATTTTCAACTTTACTATCAACATAAGAAGGTTTCTTCTTACTAAGAATGTCGCTACCAAATTCTTTCAGAGAGTCTTGTAGTCGTTTCAAACGTTGATTTGATTTATTTCTTCCATAGCCAGTTATTTGATTTTCACGTGCCATCTCGATGACAATGTTTTGAGGGTTGTGTCCCATCACTTTGACTAATTCATCGACAATTTTAACACTTTGAAGAATTCCTTTCTTAATAGCAGGACTTCCAAGTAAATCATGAACAACTGCTTCAATATCGTCAACGTCACCTACAACTTGTGCTTCTTGAATATTAGTTTTAAACGATAATGAATCATCGTTAATTAACTGCATAAAGTTACGATTATCATGCCCATCATCAATCAAGAAATCAAGAATAGTTTTGTTGTTTTCTTTATTGCGAATTCCATTAATCAGTTTATAAGATAGACGTCCCCAACCAGTATAATGGCGACGTTCAAGTTTCTTCAACTGCTGTGAAGTAAAGATATCACTATATTTTTGAAGACGTTCATGAATCATATCTCTATCTTCAAATAAGGTCAAAGTCAACACAATATCTTCAATGATTTGTTCATTTGTCTTATCATCTAAGAAAGATTTATCTAAAATCTTTTTCAAATCATGATAGGTTCCAAGGCTAGCATTAAATGATTTACTATCTTTATCAAGACCAATTAAATCATTGATTCGAAACTCTTCGAACTCATTATTAAGATAGCTTAAAAGTTTAGCCTTCGTAACTTTTCGATTTTCTTTAAATACGTGATCAAAGATTTCTTGCTTCATATTTGCATCAAAGAAAAATGACTTACCTTGCTCATTAACATACTTAATTTTAGTCAATTCATTGTATACTGCAAAAGTTTCATATACATGACTGTGTTTTGGTAAAACTTTTTCTTCAGGAAGATACAAATCATTTAAAGTCATTCGTGTAATGAATTTTTCAGCTGATTTTTCTTTATCTACTACTTCATCAAAATTCCATGGCGTAATCGGCTCATCTGAATGGTATTTAGCCCAAGCAAAACGGCTATTTTTTCTTGCTAATGGACCTACGTAGTAAGGAATTCTAAAAGTTAATATTTTTTCGATTTTAGATTGATTTTCTTTTAAGAATGGATAATACTCACCTTGACGTCGTAAAATAGCACGCATTTCTTGTAAATGAATTTGATGTGGAATAGAGCCATTATCAAACATTCTTTGTTTTCTCAAAAAATCTTCACGTTCAATTTTATCAAGGAAATATTGACCTCCGTTTTTCTCAGAAATAATGCTCTTAAGATGTTTATAAAAAATATCTTGCTTAACACCATTTTCAATATATCCAGCATATCCATTTTTACTTTTATCTTTAAAAATCTCATGATACTTATCAAAATTATTCACTTTAATAAATTTTTTTAACTTTTCTAAATCTTCATGGTGCTCTTCATAGCGTTTAATCATCGAAGCAGATAATGGTGCTTTAGTTGAATTATCATCTACTGTTAAGATACCTGAAAGTAAAATTGCATCATATAGATTTTTAGCTGCTGTAAAAAGATCAGCATAGTCATCACCAATTTTCCCCAACAATTCTTCCAAATCTTCATCATAAGTATCTTTAGAAAATTGTAATTTTGCATCTTCGGATAATTTAAAGTTTGTTTTGAAGTTAGGTTGCAATCCTAAAACTAATGCTACAAGATTTCCAAATAAAGTATTTTTCTTTTCTGTTGGATATTGTTTAATAAGATTTTCCAAACGACGTGATTTACTAATTTTGTTAGTTAGGATACTTGAAGCATCAACTTCCGACAAATGACTTTCATCAGCAATCTTATCATATGTTTCAACAAAATCATTGAATAACTTTTGAACATCTGTATTTTCAGCGTTCAATTCACCCTCAATTAAGAAATGTCCACGAAATTTAATCATATGAGCTAAAGCTAGATAAACCAAGCGTAAATCTGCTTTTTCAGATGAATCTGCAAGATGTTTTCTCAAATGGTAAATTGTAGGAAACTCTTGATGATAAGCATCTTCTTCGGCTTTATTTCCAAAAATTGGATGAGAATCAAAGGTTTTATCATCATCTGTCAGAAATGATTCTTCTAAACGTTGAAAGAAACTTTCATCAACTTTTGCCATTTCTTTAGCAAAAATTTCTTGCAGATAACGTAAACGATTTTTACGACGTGTGTAGCGACGTCTAGCTGTACGCTTTAAACGTGTTGCTTCAGCAGTTTCACCGCTATCAAATAACAGTGCACCTAATAAGTTCTTCTTAATATACTTTTTATCAGTATTTCCTAAGACTTTCATCTTTTTAGCTGGAACTTTGTAATCATCGGTAATTACGCTCCAACCCACACTATTTGTTCCGATATCGAGTCCGATTGAATATGTTTTTTCCATTTCTGTCTCCTTTTTTGCAATAAACACTTGCAAATTAATAAATAAAATACTACAATAGTTTTGTTGGAACTATTCGAAACAACACAGCGAGTTAAAATAAGGCTTTGTCCGTACACAACTTGTAAAAGTGGCACCCGATTCGGGTGCATTTTTTATTTGTGTTTCAAATAGATATAACAAAACTAAACAAGTTTATTTTACTCCTTAAATTATTAAAAAACAAGCGTTTCCTGAACTGCACCCCAAAAGTTGGACAGAAAAAATCTAACTTTTGGGGTGTTTTTGTATGAAATTGAGTTACGAAGA
>CAKPVT010000021.1 GCA_934196125.1 uncultured Streptococcus sp.
TCTTCGTAACTCAATTTCATACAAAAACACCCCAAAAGTTAGATTTTTTCTGTCCAACTTTTGGGGTGCAGTTCACTATTAGCGTCTTTTTATATATACTAAGGTTTAATACGATGTAGCATACGTGGGAATGGAATGGCTTCACGGATGTGTTTTGTTCCAGCCACGAATGTTACCATACGTTCGATACCGATACCAAATCCAGCGTGTGGTACTGAACCGTATTTGCGAAGGTCAAGGTAGAATTCGTATTCCGATTTATCCATTTCAAGGGCATCCATTTTAGCCACAAGAGCATCGTAATCATCTTCACGGACTGAACCACCGATGATTTCACCGTAACCTTCTGGTGCAAGAAGGTCAGCACACAAAACGCGTCCTGGGTTACCAGGAACTGATTTCATATAGAAAGCTTTGAAGCTTGCAGGATAATTGATAACGAATGTTGGAACACCAAAATAGTTTGAAATCCAAGTTTCATGTGGTGAACCGAAGTCATCACCGTGTTCTAGATGTTCGTAATCAGCATCTTCGTCATTTTCATGTTCTTGAAGAAGCGAGATAGCATCATCGTAAGAAACACGTTTGAATGGTTCTGCAATGTATTTTTTAAGTAAATCAACGTCACGTTCCAAGATTTCAAGGGCTTGTGGAGCACGGTCAAGAACACCTTGGATAAGAGCTTTAACATAAGCTTCTTGAAGATCAAGAGATTCTTCGTGTGAAAGGAATGAATATTCAGCATCCATCATCCAGAACTCAGTCAAGTGACGGCGAGTTTTTGATTTTTCAGCACGGAAAACAGGACCGAAGTCAAAGACACGACCAAGCGCCATAGCACCAGCTTCAAGGTACAATTGACCTGATTGGCTCAAGTAAGCAGGTGTACCAAAGTAGTCTGTTTCAAACAATTCTGTCGAATCTTCAGCCGCATTTCCTGATAAGATTGGGCTATCAAATTTGATGAAGCCATTTTTATCAAAGAATTCATAAGTTGCGTAGATAATTGCATTACGAACTTGCATGATAGCTATTTGTTTGCGTGAACGCAACCACAAGTGACGGTGATCCATTAGGAAATCTGTACCATGTTCTTTTGGAGTGATTGGGTAATCTTCTGAATGACCAACAATTTCAAGGTCTGTCACATCAAGCTCATAACCAAATTTTGAACGAGAATCTTCTTTAACAATACCTGTGATAAGGATAGAAGTTTCTTGGTTAAGGTGTTTGATAGTATTGAATTTTTCAGTTCCTTCTTCTTCACCAAATTTTTCGATGAAGTTCGGTTTGAAAGCAACAGCTTGGAAGAATGCTGTTCCGTCACGAAGTTGTAGGAAGGCAATTTTTCCTTTTCCTGATTTGTTGGCAACCCAAGCACCGATTGTGACTTCTTCACCAACATGGTCTTTAACATCAATAATAGATACGTAATCTTTAGACATATTTCCTCTTTTCAACTATTACTCTGACACTTCTGTCAGTTTAATCTTACTTATTTTATTTTTTGTGCTATTGATTGTGACTTGGTAGGTCATTTCTTTTTCGCCGCCGTCCCAGTCTTGACAATAAGTTAACTTGAAAGATTGCTTTCCAGATTTTGTCACCTTTCCTGTCAATTGACTATAACCGCCAGAACCTACGGTATCTGATTTACTTGGATAAGTGTGATAAGTTACACCTTCTAAAGTAATAGATTCACTATTAACATCACTAGCTACCCAAGAATATCCCGTGCTGCTGTTACTAGCCAAGTCAATTTCAAAGGTCTTTTCATCTGTACTAACACGATAATCTCCAAGTTCTGTTAGCTTGGGAGAGCTTGATTTGAAATGAATTCCCAATCCGACTAATACCATTCCTAAAAAAGCGACTAATACAATAATGATTTTTCGTCTTTTAGACATAGCTTATTTTTCTATAAAGGCTTTCAAACGATTAACAGCGTCTTTCAAAGTGTCTAAGTCAGTGGCATAGCTCAAACGAACATTTTCAGGAGCACCAAAACCTGCACCAGTGACAAGAGCAACACCGACTTCTTCAAGAATAGCCGTTGTAAATGCTGTGACGTCTGTATAGCCTTTCATTTCCATCGCTTTTTTCACGTTAGGGAAAAGGTAGAATGCCCCTTGTGGTTTAATCACTTCAAATCCAGGAACTTCATTAAGCAATGGATAGATAGTATTAAGGCGTTTTTCGAAAGCTTGACGCATTGCCTCAATAGAATCTTGTGGACCAGTAAGAGCTTCAATGGCTGCATATTGAGAAACGGCTGTCAAATTTGAGGTTGTTTGGCTAATAACTTTTGCCATTCCTGAAATAATTTCTTCTTCAGCGACCGCAAAACCGACACGCCAACCTGTCATGGCATAAGTTTTCGAAACACCATTAACCACAACAGTTTGTTTTCTGATAGCTTCTGAAATACTTGAGATTGGTGTAAACTCATTACCGTTATAAACCAAACGTCCATAAATATCGTCAGCAAGAATTAGAATGTTGTGTTCTACTGCCCAATTTCCGATAGCTTCCAATTCATCACGTGTGTAAATCATACCTGTTGGATTAGATGGCGAATTTAACAAGAGAACTTTTGTTTTTTCTGTACGAGCTGCTTCAAGTTGTTCAACGGTCGCTTTGAAATGATTGCTTTCAGTTGTCGCAACAGTTACTGGCACGCCATCAACCATTTTGACTTGGTCAACATAAGACACCCAGCACGGTGTCGGGATAATGACTTCATCTCCTGGATTAAGAACAGTTGTAAAGAAAGTATAAAGGATAAATTTCGCACCTGTTGCCACAACCACTTGATTACGATTGATTGAATAACCATAGAATTTTTCCATATAGCTATTAATAGCATCTTTTAATTCAGGTAGTCCTGAAGCAACTGTGTAAAAGCTTGCTTTACCATTTTGAATTGCCTCAATAGCCGCATCTTGGATATTTTTAGGAGTTACAAAATCAGGTTCTCCCAAAGTAAGTGATAAAATATCACGACCTTCTGCTTTTAAGGCTTTAGCACGCGCACTTGCTGCTAGTGTCACACTCTCTTCCATGTTCAACACGCGATTTGATAAGTTTGTCATATGCCCTCCTTCTTCACGAACTCACTTGTTTCAAAATTCACAAGATAATAACCATTAGTAGCTGTTACTTCCCAAATAGGCGTTTCGTCATAAATACCATAAACAACCTTAGAAATACCAGTCGCTCCGTTTGCTGTCGCAACTTGCTTAGCTTCTTTACGACTAATACCATCATTTACAGAGTAGACATAAACTTCACCATTGTCCTCGCCAACAGATACAATCTTTTGCTCTCCAGATGATGTTGTCCCATAAACGCTATAATAAGTCTCTGAACCATTATAAAGGTCAACTGAAGATGTTTCTATCAAATCAGCTTTTTCAACGGCAACTTGGGTAGCCAATTTTTCTGCGTCCAGTCTTGGTTTCACTGATAGATACAAAACTGTCACCACAGAAATCAAGAGAACTAAGAAAATCAAGCTAAAACCAAGTAAATACTGTTTTACTGGTGTTAATTTTTTCATTTACTTCTCCCTTTTAGTTTATCCCCTTTATTATAGCAAAAAATTCTTTATTTCTGTTAGACTCTTTGAAAATTTTTGAGAAGAAAGGTAAGATTCTTCTGCCAAAGCATCATTTATCATTTTTCCGTATGATTTTGTCAATATCCGATTGTCTAAAATGAGCACAGCTGAGCGTTGATTGTCACGTCTCATCGTACGTCCAATCGCTTGTTTTAATTTCAAGATTGCTAATGGTAATGAATAATCATAAAACGGTGATTTGGCTTGCGCTAGCAAATGATTGCTGATTTTTTGCACAAATAAATCCTTAGGATTTTCAAATGGCAATCGTGTGATGACCTCAATCATTTTATCCGCTTGAACAAAATCCACACCTTCCCAGAAAGCGCCTGTTCCAAGCAGAATACGACTTTCACCACGTTCAAAACGGCGTTTAACATTATAAGCCGTGCCATTTTTCTCCTGCGTCAAATGATGAAGTGCCATATCATCTAGTAAATCAGAAACATCAAGCATTGTTTTCTTAGCATTAAATAACACCAAAATCGGCTTATCCAATTGTTTCAACTGATAAATACGTTCCGCAATAGCTGAAGCATATTCTTCCTCAGAAATATCAGCGACATTTGGCATTTCCTCATCAATCCAAATATGTTGGGCATTCTGCTTATCATGCGCAATGCTCATGAAATGATAGTGTTCAAAGCCTAGCAAATCAGCTAAACTAACCTGCGGACTGATATGCAAGGTTGCCGAAATCATATAAGTCTTGCGTATTTCGGGTAGAAATTCTTGAAAATTCAACAATTCTTCACTACTAGCATTTAGGTAAGTTTGACGTTTTTCATTTTCAACAATTGTCTCAAACCAAAAATCAGTAAAAGGCTGCGCAAATAAGGCTAACAAATCCTCCAAACAAATATATCGCCAATCAGGATTGAAAGCCAGCAATTCATTGGTTGTTTGTTCTAAATGACGAGCGTCCTCTGTTGTCACATAGACTTCTTGATTTTGGTAGAAACGTGTTGCCAAATGGCTCAATTGGAAAGAAAGGCTTTCTATCAATCGTTTTTCCAATGTCGGTAAAGCTGCATCTAAGTGCTTTTCAAGTTTTTGCACCAATTGCGTTACGTTAACACGACGACGTGAAAATTGCTCCAAATTTAAAATCAATTTTTGGGCTTCATCAAAAACAAGCACTTTCTTAGCCGCAAACGCCTTATCATCTTGCACACGTTCCAAAAAATAAGCATGATTAATAATCAATAGTTTGCTATGTTTCGCATTTTCATAAGTACGATTCCAAAAATCAACATCCTTATAAAGGGATTTTTTGCTTAAATTTCCATCATGTTTAATCTGGTCAAAATAAACTTCAAATCGCTGTTTTTGTTTGATTTCATCTAAATCGCCAGTTTCCGTTTCAGTCAGCCAAACCAAAAGCTGCATTTTATAACGATTTACCAAACGATTATCCCCTTCACGTCGCAAACTATCCGCGAAGGCATCTAATTTAATATAGTTACCAGGCCCTTTAATCGATTGACACGGTATGTGAAAAACATCTTGAATCTGTCTGACTTCATTTGCCATGATTTGGTCTTGAAGAACCTTAGTTGGTACGGAAACAATGACCTGCTCATTTTGAGCCAACTGGAGTAAAGGTAAAAGATAACCATAGGTTTTTCCAAGTCCTGCTTGCGCTTCTAAAAATGAGATCTGTGACGATTGAAAATCATCTTTAACCAACTGTGCAAACTGACTTTGCTTTTCACGCGCATCCAAACCCAGAAGCGCCAAATTAACATCAAACGATTCTGATAATTGACGCGCTTCACCAATCGTTTTTGGTTGTCGTAGCACTAAGCCACCAACTTCTTGAAAATCTTTTGGCGATAAAACCTTAGCCTGTTTGAAGCTTTCCTCAATTAACATCCCTGTTTCAAACAAAAGGTTATCAGCTAAAGGCAAAAGGCTTTCCAAGACTTCCTTGGACAGGCTCTTCATTTTTGCTTTCAATTTTAAAAATAGCTGCGCAGTCGCATAGGCATCTGAAATTGCCGTGTGAGCATCTGCCAAATCTAAAGCTAAAGCATCAGCTAAATTTCCCAAACTGTATTTCTCAAAAGTTGGATAAAAAACCTGCGCCAATTCAACCGTATCAACGCGAGGTGTTCGTAATTCATAGCCTTCCATGAATAATTGTTCTGCTAGCAGATTGGCATCAAATTTGACATTGTGAGCCACAAAAACACAATCCTCAATTAGGTTAAAAATCTCCTGCGCAACTTGTGAAAAATCTGGCGCTTTTGCCAATTGCTCATCTGTAATACCAGTCAAATTAATAATATGTTCAGATAAAGCCTCGTGAGGATTGACATCCGTTTGATAGGTCTTGACGATTTCATCGTTTTCAATAATCACAATCCCAACTTGGATAATTTCTGCCATTACATGGGCACCCGTTGCCTCCAAATCCACAATAGCATATTTTTGAGAATTTACTTGCATCATAACACATAGATTATACCATTTTTGCTAGGTACATTCATCTAATCTCAACATTATTTTTAATCTCACATATCTCCAAATCTCACAAATATGACTTTTAGCCAAATTTTTGATACACTTTTTTTATGAAGATTTTTAGATTATTAAATCACGTTGCACGTGAAAATACTTATTTATTGGTCAATGACCAAGGCATTATTGTTGTTGATCCAGGTAGTGATGTTGACCATATTCAAGAAAAGATTGCTTCATTTGATAAACCAGTTGTGGCAATTTTAATCACACATGCTCATTATGACCATATTATGGGGCTTGATGTCATTCGTGACGCTTTTGGGCACCCACCTGTTTACATTTCTGATAAAGAAGCATCTTGGCTTTATTCGCCGAAAGATAATTTTTCAGGTTTGGAGCGCCATGCGGATTTGCCAGATGTTGTCTTAGCACCTGCCGAACATCATTATCAGTATGATGATTATCAAATCGCTGATTTTCGTTTTCAAGTTCGTCAAACGCCTGGACATTCCTGCGGTAGTGTTTCCTTAGTATTTCCAGATGACGAATTGGTTTTAACTGGCGATGCTCTTTTTCGTGAAACAATCGGACGCACAGATTTGCCAACAGGAAATTCTGAACAATTACTAAATAGTATAAAAACTGAACTTTTTAGCTTGCCAAATCATTTCATGGTTTACCCTGGTCATGGTCGTGAAACGACTATTGCCCACGAGAAAAATTTTAACCCATATTTTAACTAGCCATGAAAAAATCAAGAAATTTACTTTAAGTTTCCTTCTGATTATTGCTACTCTAATTGCCATTAGTGGAGTGGTACTTCATCAAAAAACTTACCAAGCAAGTTCAGAATCACAGACAGCTGCTAAAACTGCTGAAAGCACAAAAGATTATCTGTTTTTTCAAAGTTCTGGCACCGCTAGTTTTTTACCAAGACGCTCTCGTCGAGGAAACAGCCTACGCAAGTTTGGCAAAAAGCTTAGCGCAAGAAGGTTTTGATGTTTATCTCTTAAAAACACCTTTGAATCTGCCAGTTTTATCAAGTAACAAAGCCTTAAAAGTGATTGCGAAAAAGCTAAAAAACGCCTCCCTGACGATACCGAATACTTGACTATCGTCGGTGGTAATCACAGTGGTTTTGGCGATTACAGCAAACAAACCAAAGACGCTAAAGCAACCATTTCCCAAACAGAACAAGAAAACCAAATCATTCCAGCTATTACTAATTTTATTGATTAAAAAAATGACTTTCTGAAATATCAGAAGGTCATTTTTTAGATTAAATTTTAAGATAACGTCTCATTGAGATAACTGAACCAAGTGCTCCGATAATAATTCCGACTAAGAATATACCTCCAATGACAAGTGGCAGAAATGTGTCGACTGGATATAATGACAAGCCTTGGAGTTCAAATTGTGAGTTAACCGATGAGTAAACAGTCTTGTACGCAAAGTAAATAATAATTGATGGAACAATCGCTCCGAGAAGCCCTACCCAAGCACCTTCAAAGAAGAATGGTCCACGGATATAAGAATTTTTAGCACCTACCAAACGCATGATTTCAATGTCACGTTGACGAGACATGATTGTCATGCGAATCGTATTGGAAATTAAGAAAATCGCTACAAAAATCAAAAGCACTGTTCCTGCAAATCCCCATGTACGAATAAATTTAGCAATACTGAAAAGTTGATCTGAATTTGAGCCACCATAATCCACTGACTCAACACCTTCAATTTGAGTAATTTTATTAGCCACTTTCTTCACATCTGATGGTGAGTCTACCTCAACAATGTAAACGTCTTGCAATGGATTTGAGTCACCGTCAAAAAGTGTCCAATCATCTCCGTAGGCTTCTTGTAATTTTTCAAGTTGTTCATCTTTACTTGAATAAGTAACTGATTCAACACCTGAAATTTTTGAAATTTGGTCATAAACTTGGTGATACGAATCATTAGTGACTGTTTCACCAACTTCGTTAGTTGTTGTTTCAGAGCTATCTGTTGAGTCAACATCCAAATAAACATTAATTTGAATGTTATTTTCAATACCTGTTGTGATGCGCTCAACGTTCAATAGAACAGCGGCAAAAACACCAACAAGTGTCAGTGTAATGGTAACAGAGCTGACTGAAGCGATGGTCATCCAGACATTACGTTTCAAACTTTTAATGGATTCCCATAAATGGCGGAAAAAATTTCTAATCATTATATCCGTATTCTCCTTCCTCTTCGTCACGTACAATGCGACCGTCTTCAATAGCGATAACGCGATGGCGAAGATTATCGACAATTTGTTTGTTGTGCGTTGCCATCAAAATAGTTGTTCCTTGAAGATTGATACGTTCTAATAATTGCATGATTTCCCATGAAATTTCTGGGTCAAGGTTACCTGTTGGTTCGTCAGCGATCAAAACTTTAGGATTATTAACAATCGCACGCGCAATTGCGACACGTTGTTGTTCACCACCAGATAGTTGAGCTGGGAATGAACGCATTTTGTGTTTAAGTCCAACCAAATCAAGAACTTCTGGTACACGTTTTTTAATTTCACGTGGTTTTTCACCGATAACTTGCATTGCATAGGCAACATTTTCAAAAACCGTTTTCTTAGGAAGAAGTTTATAGTCTTGGAAAACAACCCCAATGCTACGACGCAAGATTGGAACATCACGTTTTTTCAATTTTGTTAGGTTAAATTCCCCAACTTTAAGGGTCCCAGCAGATACTTTTTCTTCACGGTACAATAATTTAATAAAACTAGATTTACCAGCACCAGAAGGACCAACAATATAAACAAATTCACCTGGATTGACAGATACGGTAATATCTCTCAAAGCAGTTGTTGAGCGGTGATACTTCTTGGTTACACCATTCATTTCAATTAATGCCATTTGTATTTTCCTTTACGATTTTGTTATTCTAAAATTTTACTTTTGAGTTAATCAATACGCCATTTTAGATAAGCGTCGATGAAGCCGTCAATGTCACCATCCATGACTTTATCAACTTGAGCCACTTCATAGCCTGTACGATGGTCTTTTACCATTGTATAAGGCGTAAAGACATAAGAGCGAATTTGGCTTCCCCATGTGATTTCTTTTTTATCACCTTTAAGAGCATCCACTTCTTGCGCTTTTTTCTCTTGCTCTAATTGATAGAGTTTGGCTTGCAACATTTTCATCGCACGGTCACGGTTTCCGTACTGAGTACGGTCAACCGTTGATGCTACAACGATTCCTGTTGGAATGTGAGTCAAACGAACACCAGTTGATACCTTGTTGACATTTTGTCCACCAGCACCACCTGAACGGAAAGTATCCATTTTAATATCATCATCACGAATGTCAACTTCAATTGTGTCATCCAATTCTGGCATAACTTCGACAGAAGAAAACGATGTGTGACGACGTTTGGCTGAATCAAACGGTGAGATACGCACTAGACGATGAACACCCATTTCAGATTTCAAAAGCCCATAAGCATTTGGACCTTCAAATGAAAGAGTGACAGATTTGATACCAGCTTCGTCACCTGCTTGATAATCAAGGGTTTCAACTTTGAAGCCTTTGGCATTGCCATAACGTGTGTACATACGGAAAAGCATATCAGCCCAGTCTTGAGCTTCGGTACCACCTGACCCTGGATGAATTTCCAAAATAGCGTTGTTGCGATCATAAGGCTCTGATAAAAGCAAGACCATTTCATAACTTGTCATGATTTTATCAAGCTTTTCAAGACTTTCCTCTAATTCAGCTTGAACAGAATCATCTTCGTCCAACATTTCCAAATAAAGTTCAGTCTCGTCAGACAACTCTTGCATTTCATTAAAAGTTTCATAAGTTTGTTTCAAACCATTTAACTCTTGAGACGTTTTTTGAGCTGCAATGTTATCATTCCAAAAATCTGGCTCAGTCATTTTGTTTTCAAGAAGCGCAATGTCCTCTTCCAAACGATCTAAGTCAAAGAGACCTCCTAAAGCTAGTCAACTTCTCTTGATTTTCTACTATTTTTTGGCGAATTTCAGCCACTTCCATGAAATAACTCCTTTTACTAAGATACTAAGTTCGTTAAACGAGCAAAGCAAAAATAGGAATTTTGACGAAGAGCTCTTAGGCTCTAGGAAAAATTATCTTTTTTGCACAGCTCGTAGAACGTGTTCAATTAATTAAGATACTAAGTCCGTCAAGAAAGCAAAGTAAAAATTTGAATTTTCACGCTACCTTTAGGACTTATTCTATAATTACTACTATTTTCTTATTCTACCATAAAGCCCGCAAAATTACCATTATACGCCATGCTTCATTTGCATCAAAACCACACGATAAGTAGCTTTCTCACCACTAAAAATATTTCTGTAGAAAATTAACACCTAGCAACTTCTATTTTAAGCTAAAAATATAATTCAAATAAGGCAGGACAATTACAAAACAGTAACAAAAAATAATGTTAGAATGTTAGATAGAGCTGTTATGATTTTCATTTTCGACAAATTGCAACGCTTCTGTCAAACTATCAATCAAAATATCTGCTTTTGATTGGTCAACGCCAAAGACTTTATCACGAATGGCTAAGACACGTACGCCAGCTGCCACACCTGCTTGAATTCCTTTTTGGCTATCTTCAATAATCACAATATCTTTTTTAGCAAATCCTAATTTCTCACAAGCAGCATTATAAATAGCAGGGTTAGGTTTCCCTTCTGCAAATTCACTTCCCGATAAAATATGAGTAAAGTACTGCTTTAAGCCTGATTTTTCCAAGGCATCTTCAACATCTTCATGCGCACTATTGGAAGCCAATGCTAGGACGATTCCCTTGCCTGTTAATGTTGCCAAAACCGTGCTGGCATCGGCAAAAACTAATTCATCGTAAGCTGGTCGATGAGTATTTTTATAAGCTGTGTATTCGGCTTCTAGTGCTTTAGTATCATAATTTGCAATCTTATCACCTAAGATATTTTCCCAAAATTGATCCATGCGCCCGCCAATAAAATATTTTGGTGGCAAGTGTTTGACCGAAATGCCTTTACTGCCTAAAAATGTCTCACGTCGTTTAAAATAAAAATTCTCAGTGTCAAATAAGACACCATCCATATCAAATATTATTGCCTTTATCATGAAAGCCTCCTGAAAATATTCTATCATATTTTCAGAAGAGATAAAAATACACATCAAGGGCTTTTTCGAAGATTTTTTGCTACAATAATGCCATGACAAAACTAGCTATTATGAGTGATTTACATATTGATTTGAATCAGTTTGATGATTTTGAAATCCAGACACTCATTGACACATTAAACGCAGAAAAAATTTCTCATCTGCATTTGGCTGGGGATATTGCCAACTATTTTTATGACATCTCTTACCCATTTTTAGAAACAATGAGCAAGCATTTTGATGTTACTTATAATCTCGGAAATCACGATATGCTTGACTTAGATGACAAGGTGATTGATGATTTGGATTTTCAGATTATTCCGTCGGGGAAAAAGGCACTCTTGGCTTTTCATGGCTGATATGATTATTCCTTTTTCCCAGAAAAATCTGAAGCTGAAACAATCAAATTTAAAAATATTTTCTGGTTTGATTGACGTTTAAATCGCAACTTTTCCGATAAAGAACTCACGCGCCAAACAACACAGAAACACTATAGAACTTTATCAACGATTGCCAATGACGTGATTGTCAGTCTGCAATTTGTGCCATATCACCAATTTACCTTGCAACACGAGCGTTTTAAACCATTTAATGCTTTTTTAGGTAGTCAAGTTTTTCATGATATTTTCAAAAAAACATCAGGTTAACGACGTGATTTTTGGGCATACTCATCATAGTATCGCTTCGTAGCAAACTGACAATATTACTTACCATGGTAAACCGCTTGGTTATATCCGCGAGTGGGATCTGACTATTGATTATGTCAATCAACACCCAGAACTCAACCCAAATCAGACCTGGAATCTTAGCAAACGCTACAACATTGTCAAAAAACTTGATGACTTTACTGATTACAAACGTCAAAATTTGGTACAAGAATTTCGAAAATCCATGACTATTTTTGAATTATAATAAAAAGGGAGTGAGACAGAAATCGGTAATTTCGAAGAAATTCGATTTCGTCGTCTCTCCCCCGCAAGGTTGAGTAGGGTTGTAAAAGCTGATTTATCAGCGTATTAGAACCCACTCAACTACTGCGTCTTGCAAATAATAACTATATAAACAAAGAAGCTGGGTACTTTTGTCCCAGACTCTTTTTGCTGAATCAATCTGATTCAATTTTATATTTTTAAATTGCTTTTTCATCTTGTCCAAGTGCACGTTGAACAGCTTTAACGATTTCAGTTAAAACAACCATAAGCAAGCTTCCAATAATAACTGCGAGCCATTGTGTAACGCTTAGGTGCGAAACATGGAACAAATCATTAAATCCAGGTACTACGATTGTTACCATCAAAAGAAGAAAGGCTACTGGGATAGCCCAGTTAAAGGTTCTGTTTTTAAAAGCTCCGACAGTAAAGATAGATTGATAAACAGATTTAACATTGAAAGCATGAACCAATTGAATTAAACCAAGTGTCGCAAATGCCATTGTCAAAGCATCTTCGTGTACCATACGATTAGCAGCATGTTCTGGGAACATCAACGCCCAACCATAGACACCAAGAACAAGAACAGTTTGGAAAATTCCTTGGTAAATAATCGCTCCCATGACACCACCGTCAAAAAAATTAGACTTACGACCACGAGGTTTGTGGCTCATAACACCAGGTTCGGCAGGTTCAACACCAAGCGCAATAGCTGGTAGTGTATCGGTTACCAAGTTAATCCAAAGAAGATGAACAGGTTGAAGCACATCCCAACCAAATAATGTTGCAAAGAAAATCGTAAAGACTTCTGCCATGTTAGCTGAGAGAAGATATTGAATAGATTTTTGAATGTTTGAGAAAACTTTACGTCCTTCTTCAACTGCAACGATAATTGTAGCAAAGTTATCATCAGCAAGAACCATATCAGAAGCGCCTTTAGATACTTCTGTACCTGTAATCCCCATACCAATACCAATGTCGGCTGTCTTGAGTGAGGGCGCATCATTGACACCATCACCAGTCATGGCAACAACCTTACCTTCATTTTGCCAAGCTTTTACGATACGCACCTTGTGTTCTGGAGACACACGTGCATAAACTGAGTATTGTTTGAAAACTTTTTGGAATTCTTCATCAGAAAGTTCATTAAGTTCAGCACCAGTAAAGACGTGGTCTTGACCATCATCTTCAATGATACCAAGGCGTTTGGCAATAGCTTCCGCTGTATCTTGGTGGTCTCCAGTAATCATGATTGGACGAATACCAGCTTCTTTAGCAACAGCAACAGCTTTTGCAGCTTCTGGACGTTCAGGGTCAATCATTCCGACCAAGCCAGAGAAAATCAAATCAGACTCAACAATTTCTGACTCAAGTGTTGGAATTTCAGAAACGTATTTGTAAGCCATCATCAAGACACGAAGAGCTTTTTGCGCCAATTCCTTATTAACAGCAAGAATAGCTTTTTTTTCATCCGCAGTAATCTCACGAACGTGACCATTTTCTTCAATACAAGTGACACGTTTAAGAAGTTGATCTGGTGCACCTTTTACTGCAACAAAGTATTTACCATCAGCTTCTTTATGAATAGTTGACATCAATTTACGTTCAGAATCAAACGGCAATTCTGCCACACGTGGTTCTTCTTTAAGAGCTTCACGCACATCAAAACTATGATCAAGTCCGAATTGCACAAGAGCTGTTTCTGTCGGGTCACCAATCAATTTGCCATTTGGGTCAATTTTCGTATCGTTTGCAAAGTTCATGATACGAAGCGTATTGTTATCTTTTGCAATTTCACTAGCAGAGCTTTGTAATTGACCGTTGGTATAAACTTTCTCAACCGTCATTTGGTTCATTGTAAGAGTACCAGTTTTATCTGAAGCGATAATTTCAGTTGAACCAAGTGTTTCAACAGCAGGGAGTTTACGCACGATTGAATTACGTTTAGCCAGTGTTGTTGTCCCCATTGAGAGCACAATTGTAACAATGGCAGGCAAACCTTCAGGAATAGCAGCAACAGCAAGAGCAACAGATGTCATCAAACCTTCAAGCGGAGCTTCCCCACGAACAAAGACACCCACGATAAAGGTAATAATAGCAATACCTACCACCAAGTAAGTCAACACTTTAGACAATTGGTTAAGGTTTTGTTTCAGTGGTGTGTCTGTTTCATCAGCATTTGCAAGCATATCAGCAATCTTACCAACTTCGGTGTACATTCCTGTATTGACAACAACACCTGAACCACGTCCATAAGTGACATTTGAGTTTTGGTAAGCCATGTTAACTCGGTCACCAATACCCGCATCAGCTGCAACATCTACCGATAAATCTTTATCAACAGGGACAGATTCACCAGTCAGAGCTGCTTCTTCAATTTTCAATGACGCAGCTTCCAAGAGACGCATATCTGCAGGCACCACATCACCAGCTTCAAGCATAACAATATCACCAGGAACTAATTCTCGTGAATCAATTTCGACAACCAGACCATCACGGCGGACACGTGCGATTTGGCTTGACATGTCTTTGAGCGCTTCAATTGCCGCTTCGGCTTGGCCTTCTTGGTAAACACCAAATGCTGCATTAAGGATAACAACCGCTAAAATGATAAGCGCATCTGTCAAACCTTCAGTACCTTCGGTAATCACAGAAAGGGCTGCCGCAACCAACAAAATAATAATCATTAAGTCCTTGAATTGGTCAAGAAATTTTGCAAGTAAACCTCGTTTTTGACCTTCTTCAAGTTCATTATGACCATATTCGTCCAAACGTTTTTGGGCTTCTGCTGTCGATAACCCTTCACGTGATGATTGCAACGCTTCTAACGTTTCATATTTTCCTTGTGTGTAAAACAAGGCTTTACTTTGTTCTTTAGACAAAATAGCTTCCTCCTCTGGTCTCCTTTAAATAGAAAAAGAGACCTGTTTTTTTTAAAACAAGTCTCGCTGTTTAAGATTATGCCGGAAATCAATGATTTCGTAATGACGACATAAACGCGATTTTTCAGTCGCAAATGCGCACTGAATTTTACCATTCGTTTTGTTCATCCTAAGCACCGCAATTGCAGATTGGACTTAAATCCAACAAAACAAGACGCCGACAGAGGAAGCAAAAACAAAGGTAAAAATCGCCTGCTACTCCCTTGAATACAGAGTAATCATATCAATTTTTACCTTTTTTGTCAACTGAATACATTCCCACTCAAACGCCTATAATATCGGATTTATAACGTGTTTATGCCCAATTAATTTCTAGCTGATAATTCGCAAAAACACTCTCACCATCAACTTGTTTGAGTTGATAATGAATTTTAAGATGTTGTTGTTCAGCATCCAACTCATAAACACTTGTTTGCGTTTGTAAATGCTGCAAGCCTACTGGCGTTGGAATGGCAACCAAAGCAGGATTTTCACGGTGAAAACGTATAATTGATTTCGGCGTTGAATAACGTGTCATGACCAACTCTTGTTCGTTGCATTTGAGCATCACCGTTTCTTCTTCCTCATTGGTATAAGTAAGGTAAATATGCCCATTTTTTTCCGTTAATTTGACAGGATAAGATTGTTCAACCAGCTCAACCTGCCCATCCAAATCAATTTTATTCTTAATGTGAAGTTTCATGTAATGTTAAAATGTCTTTCCTTTCCCTAGAATTATAGCAATTTTGACGTGTTAAAGCCACTATAAGCCTAACGTTTAATGGCAGATGAGCGAAGTAAACTTGTTCCTGTGAAAAGAGCAATAAAGACAATCAAAATTTTAAAATGATTAATATCAAGTTTGCTCAAGAAAAATGCTGCTATCAGAACACCAAAAGAACCACCGATAATAATTCCTAAAACACCAGGCCAGTTGACACGCCCAGAATTTTTCCTTTAAATTAATGCCATGCTTTTTAGCATTTACCAGAATATTTCCCGTTGTCCAAAAGATGAGAAAAATCAAAAAAAGTTGAATCATACGAAGAATAAGTTCATTTGTCATAGTCAACATTATAAATCAAATCCAAGTATTCGTAAATATCCAAACCTTCAAAAATCAGCTTTACAAAGTTTTTTGTTATAATGAAAGTATGAATGAAAAAGTATTTCGTGACCCTGTTCACAATTATATAACTGTCAATCATCAGGTCATTTACGACCTTATCAATAGTAAAGAGTTTCAGCGCCTACGACGGGTCAAACAAGTTTCGACAACTGTTTTCACCTTTCATGGTGCAGAACACAGCCGCTTTTCACACTGTTTAGGGGTTTACGAGATTGCAAGACGTGTGACTGAAATTTTTGACGACAAATTTCCTGATATTTGGAATTCTGATGACAATCTCTTAACGATGGTGGCTGGGCTTTTACATGATGTCGGACATGGTGCTTATTCACACACTTTTGAAAAGCTCTTTGATACCGACCACGAAGCCGTTACACAAGAGATTATCACCAGTCCAGATACTGAAATCAATACTATCTTGCGTCGTGTCTCGCCTGATTTTCCAGAAAAAGTCGCTAGTGTTATCAACCACACTTATCATAATAAACAAGTTGTCCAACTCATTTCTAGCCAAATTGACTGTGACCGCATGGACTACCTTTTGCGCGATTCTTACTATAGCGGCGCTAATTATGGTCAATTTGACTTGAATCGCATTCTACGTGTGATTTGCCCAACCGAAGACGGTATTGTTTTTGAATACAATGGCATGCACGCCGTTGAGGACTATATTGTCAGTCGTTTCCAAATGTATATGCAAGTGTATTTTCACCCTGCTAGTCGCGGAATGGAAGTATTGTTACAAAATCTTTTAAAGCGCGCAAAATACCTTTACCAAACTGATACCGATTTCTTTGAAAGAACATCACCAAATCTGATTCCATTTTTAGAAAATCATGCTAACTTAGCTGATTATCTTGCTTTAGATGATGGGGTGATGAATACCTATTTTCAAACTTGGATGGCTGCTGAAGATGAGATTTTGGCTGATTTGGCAAGCCGTTTTGTCAATCGTAAAGTCTTTAAATCGGTGACTTTCGAAGAATCGTCACGCAAAGAACTCAGTCACCTTGTTGACCTTGTCAAATCTGTTGGTTTTGATCCTGATTATTACACAGGTATCCATGTCAATTTTGACTTGCCTTATGACATTTACCGTCCTGAAAAAGAAGAACCCAGAACCGAGATTAACATGATTCAAAAAGACGGTTCTGTTGTAGAATTATCAACAATTTCACCAATCGTCAAAGCCTTAACTGGTACTATTTATGGCGACCAACGATTCTATTTTCCAAAAGAAATGCTAGTTGATAACGACCTATTTGCCGTTGATAAGAAAGCCTTTATGAGCTATATTTCAAACGAACATTTTGTTTATCATAATTAAGTTTAAGAGCGTATCATGACTTATTTAGCATTGAAAACGTTCCACTTCAGATTTCCTTGTGTTCCCCATGACAAATAAGCTACTTTTTAGTAAGATAGAAAGGTAGAGATTCTTTAGGAGGGGTAAAATAACCTTATGTCTATTAAATTAGTCGCTGTCGATATCGATGGCACACTTTTGACCAATGACCACAAAGTCACACATGAAGTTTTTGAAGCCGTTCAAGATGCTAAAAAACAAGGTGTTAAAATCATCATTGCTACTGGACGCCCAATTCCAGGTGTTCAAACACTTCTCGATGAATTAAACCTGAAAGAATCAGGCGATTATGTCATCACTTTCAATGGTGGTTTAGTCCAAGATACCGCTACTGGGGAGAACATTATCACTGAAACCATGACTTACGATGATTATCTTGATATTGAATTCCTTAGCCGTAAATTAGATGTTCATATGCACGCTATTACCAAAGAAGGTATCTTCACTGCAAACCGCAACATTGGTAAATACACTGTTCACGAATCAACCTTGGTTAACATGCCAATTTTTTACCGTACTCCAGAAGAAATGGGCGATAAAGAAATTATTAAAATGATGTTTATCGATGAACCTGAAATTCTTGATGCTGCAATCGCTAAAATTCCACAAGAATTTTATGACAAATATACCATTGTCAAATCAACACCATTCTACCTAGAATTCATGAACAAAACTGCTAGCAAAGGCAATGCCATTACACACCTTGCCGAAAAAATGGGGCTTAGCAAAGACCAAACCATGGCTATTGGTGACGCTGAAAATGACCGTGCCATGCTTGAAGCCGTCGGTAATCCTGTTGTCATGGAAAATGGTACACCAGAACTCAAGGAAATTGCTAAATATATTACAAAATCAAATGATGAATCTGGCGTTGCATACGCCCTTAGAGAGTGGGTCTTAAAATAATGTATAGCTATAAAATCGGTATTTCTGCGGAAGAACACGATAATTTTGCAAAATCAAGTAACCAAACAAACCTTTTACAATCATCAAATTGGGCAAAAATTAAAGATAATTGGGATAACGAACGCATTGGTTTTTACAAAGATGATGTCTTAGTTGCTTCTGCTTCTATCCTCATCAAAGATTTACCACTTGGTTTTACCATGCTTTATATCCCTCGCGGACCAATCATGGACTACAGTGACAAAGAACTCGTTGCCTTTGTCATCAGCTCACTTAAGAAGTATGGTAAAACAAAACGCTCCCTCTTCATCAAAATGGATCCTACTTTACTGCTTAAACAATACAAAATCGGTGAAGAAGTTGATGAAAACAAAGACACACTTACTGCTATTGATAACTTGAAAGCAGCGGGTTGCGAATGGACTGGACGCACAACAACAATTGCTGAAAGTATTCAACCTCGTTTCCAAGCAAATGTCTATACCCAAGAAGACATGACAGCAACTTTCCCTAAACACACAAAACGTTTGATGAAAGATGCTATTCACCGTGGTGTCATCACTAGTCGTGGTACAATCGATGACGTTAAAGCTTTCGCTGATGTCGTCGCTCTTACTGAAAATCGTAAAGGCGTTGCCCTTCGTAATGAAGATTATTTTCGTAAAATGATGGAAACTTACGGTGACGCTGCTTATCTACACCTTGCCAAAGTTAATTTGCCAAAACGTCTAATTGAATACAAAGAACAACTCGCTCAAATCGAAAAAGATTTGTCTGAAACTGCTGAACATCAGAAAAAACGTTTGACTAAGTTAACACAACAAAAAAATTCTGTTACAAAATACATTACTGAGTTTGAAGAATTTGTTGAAAAATACCCAGATGAACTCATCATTGCAGGTATCTTATCTGTATCATTTGGTAATGTCATGGAAATGCTTTATGCTGGTATGAATGATGAATTCAAGAAATTCTACCCACAATATTCCCTTTATCCAAAAGTATTCGAAGATGCTTACGCTGACAATATTATTTGGGCAAATATGGGTGGTGTTGAAGGAACACTTGATGACGGTTTAACTAAATTTAAATCAAACTTCAACCCAACTATTGAAGAATTCATTGGAGAATTTAACATTCCAGTCAATCCATTCCTTTACAAACTTTCAAACTTGGCTTACAATATTCGCAAACAAAGGAGAAATAGCCATTAATGACCTCTCTTGTGATTATCGAAAAAAAAGTTTTTGAGACTTTTTGCAACACCGTCTCTTACAAATCATTTATGCAATCGGTAGAGATGGCGGATTTATTAAAAAAACGTGGGTACCAAGTAACCTATCTTGGGCTAAAAGACGAAGAGGCACTGCAAGTTGCTGCCGTTCTCTTTAGCTTGCCAATGACAGGTGGGCTCCACATGGAAATCAATTCTGGTCCTGTTTCACGTGATAAACACTATCTGAAACAATTCTACCAAGGACTTCAAAGCTATGCTAAAGAAAATGGAGCTCTTGAATTGCTAGTCAAACCTTATAATACCTATCAGCATTTTGACAGTACTGGTCAGCCAACCGACCAAGAAAACACGACACTATTAGACGATTTTCTATCACTCGGTTATCAACACGATGGGCTTTTGACTGGTTACCCAGGTGGTGAGCCTGACTGGCATTATGTCAAAGATTTGACTGACTTAGATGAAAAAACGTTACTAAAATCATTTAGCAAAAAAGGGCGTCCATTGGTCAAAAAAGCTAAGACCTTCGGCATCACCTTACGAAAACTTAACCGTGATGAATTGCCGCTTTTCAAAGAAATCACTTCTGCCACATCAGACCGCAGAGATTACGATGATAAATCCCTTGATTATTACCAAGATTTCTATGATAGCTTTGGAGATTCTTGTGAATTCATGGTTGCAAGTTTGAATTTTCAAGATTATTTAGCACACCTTGAAACTGATAAAGCCAAACTTGACCAACAAATCGAAAAACTCCGAACTGCCATTGAAAATAACAATGTTTCTGAAAAGAAACAAAATCAGCTTCGCGAATTATCCAGTCAATCTGCGACATTTGACACACGCATGGCAGAAGCTAAAGAATTCATTGGCAAGTACGGTTCACAAAACGTTGTCCTTGCAGGAAGCCTATTTGTTTATACCAAACAGGAAGCTGTCTATCTCTTCTCAGGTTCTTACCCTGAGTTCAATAAATTCTACGCACCTGCCTTGCTTCAAGAATACGTCATGTTAGAAGCCATAAAACGTGGCATTACAACTTATAATCTTCTTGGCATCACAGGAGAATTTGACGGTTCAGACGGCGTTCTACGATTCAAACAAAACTACAATGGCTACATTACCCGAAAAATGGGAACTTTCCGTTACTACCCTCACCCACTCAAATACAAATTAATTCATAATCTCAAAAAAATATTGAGACGTCATTAAAAATTATGCCTTGAAACCCAAACGTTTCAAGGCTTTTTAGTTGGAACTTAACTTCCAAATTTGTTGCTCTTTGCTTTACAAGCTATATTTTTTATCGCTCAAATCTATAACTAAAAAAGAAAGCACAAAAAAACCTACCTGTCCTAAGACAAGTAGGTTTAAATGACTTCAATGTTTCTTGATTATTTTACAAAGTCAAGAAGAGCAAGGAAGCTTTCTGGTTGAAGTGATGCACCACCAACAAGAGCACCATCAACGTCTGGGCAAGCCATGTAAGCTGCAACGTTTTCAGGTTTAACTGAACCACCGTATTGAACGCGAACTTTGTCAGCTACTGCTTGACCGAAGTCTGCTGCAACTGTGTCACGAACAACTTTACACATTTTTTGTGCGTCATCTTGGCTAGCTGATTTACCAGTACCGATAGCCCAGATTGGTTCGTATGCGATAACAAGTGAGGAAACTTGTTCTTCTGACAATCCAGCAAGAGCAGCTGAAACTTGTCCACCTACGAATTCAGCTGCTTTACCAGCTTCGTAAGTTTCAAGAGTTTCACCACAGCAGATGATTGGAAGCATACCGTTAGCAAAGATTGCTTTAGCTTTTTTGTTGATATCTTCGTCAGTTTCGTGGAAGTATTCACGACGTTCTGAGTGACCGATTACAACGTAGTCAGTTCCCATTTCAGACAATACTTTAGGGCTGTTTTCACCAGTGAAAGCACCAGCGTTTTCAAAGTAGCAGTTTTCAGCAGCAACTTTAAGGTTTGAAGCTTTAGCTGCAGCAAGAACTGTTGAAAGGTCAAGTGCAGGAGCTGCGATACCAGCTTCAACAAGTTCTGATGAAGGCAATTTAGAAGCTACTGCTTCAACGAATGCTTTAGCTTCTTCTGGATTTTTGTTCATTTTCCAGTTACCAGCGATAAATGGTTTACGTGACATTTCACATACCTCTTCTTTTTTTATTTACTCTCCTATTTTATCATATTTTTAGCAGGTTTTAAAGGTTCGACGGGATTTTTAGCGACAAACCTCAAAGAAATCACAAAAAGAGCCCCTTACGGGACTCTTCCACAATTACTATCTGACTAATAATTGTTATCTGGGAACTTAATTAATTAACTAAAATTAAGCTTCGATTTCTGAAACGATACCTGAACCAACAGTACGTCCACCTTCACGGATTGAGAATGTAGTACCTTGTTCAACGGCGATTGGGTGAATCAATTCAACGTCGATAGTTACGTTATCACCAGGCATTACCATTTCAGTACCTGCTGGAAGTTCGATTGAACCTGTAACGTCAGTTGTACGGAAGTAGAATTGTGGACGGTAGTTGTTGAAGAATGGAGTGTGACGCCCACCTTCTTCTTTAGTAAGGATGTAAACTTCACCTTTGAATTTAGTGTGTGGGTGAATTGAACCTGGTTTAGCAAGAACTTGACCACGTTCGATTTCATCACGTTGGATACCACGAAGAAGAACACCAACGTTATCCCCTGCAAGACCTTCATCAAGTTGTTTACGGAACATTTCAACACCAGTAACAACAGCTTTTTGGATGTCGTCACGGATACCAACGATTTCAACTTCGTCGTTGACTTTAACAGTACCACGGTCGATACGTCCTGATGCTACTGTACCACGTCCAGTGATTGAGAATACGTCTTCGACTGGAAGAAGCAATGGTTTGTCAGTATCACGTTCTGGTTCTGGAATGTATTCATCTACAGTGTCCATCAATTCCATGATGATATCTTCGTAGTGAGTGTCACCTTCAAGAGCTTTAAGAGCTGAACCTTGGATAACTGGAAGATCATCACCTGGGAAATCGTATTCTGAAAGAAGGTCACGGATTTCCATTTCAACCAATTCAAGCAATTCTTCGTCATCAACAAGGTCAACTTTGTTCATGAAGACGATAAGGTATTTAACACCAACTTGACGTGAAAGAAGGATGTGTTCACGAGTTTGTGGCATTGGACCATCTGTTGAAGCTACTACAAGGATAGCACCATCCATTTGGGCAGCACCAGTGATCATGTTTTTAACGTAGTCCGCGTGTCCTGGAGCGTCGATGTGAGCATAGTGACGTTTAGCAGTTTCGTATTCAACGTGTGCAGTGTTGATTGTGATACCGCGTTCGCGTTCTTCAGGAGCAGCATCGATAGAAGCGTAGTCTTTTGGTTGGTTAACTGCGCTTGGAAGACGACGAGCAAGAACTGTTGTAATTGCAGCTGTCAAAGTAGTTTTACCATGGTCAACGTGTCCAATTGTACCAATGTTAACGTGTGGTTTACTACGATCGTATTTTTCTTTTGCCATTTGGGTAAAAGCCTCCAATAAAATATATTTTATAGATAGACAGTAGGCAATACAGTCTAACTTTACCCTACTATTTTAACAAATTATGCGGGAATTGCAAGTATTTTACTATTTTATTTATGATTTCTTTATTTCGTAAGTATGTGGTATGGCTGAATTGTGACGCTCTGTCCGATATTCGAAGCGTAAATCCAATCCTTATCTTCAAGCTGGACAAAATTTTCAGCACGCCCAGTCAGGATAACCCCAGAAAAGGTTGCTGTTTTATAATTTGAATTATTTTTCAAGTAAGTTTTGGCATCATCTTCTAATGACAATGTTTCATCTTCAATGCTATATTGAAAACCAACAGCACCTGACTCAATCGCCTTTTTAGAAAGATTCTGGAAGTAATACAAATCAATCACCAAGCGATATTTTTCCTTTAACAAAGCCACGGCTTGATAAAATGTTTTATAATCTGGGGTGTCAAAAGCAATGACATTTTCATCCTTAAAGAATTCACATTGCAAGATTTCCCAATACTTTTTATCGCGCTGATAGCGGTCAATGTAGAGCCTAACTGCCACACGGTACATCCATGCTCGTATTTTCTCGAAAGGAAGAACAATCTCGCTTTCTAGCATTTTAACGAGAACATCTTGGCTAATGTCACGTGCATTTTCAGCACTAGCCCCCGATTTTTGCAAATAATAACTAATCTCCTTAGCGAATCCTAACAATTCCATCTCATAACCATCCAGCTTAATCCTACTCACCTCCCTTTTCACTTTTATAACGAATCACATTTCTTTTGGTTACAAAAAAACTCCCGCAAAGGGGAGATTTCTAATAAAAACTATCTAGGTCGATAACGTTGTCATCGTATTCTTGTGTTATTTCCTTGGCTTTTAATTCTTCTGCTTCGCGGATGATTTCTTCGCGTTTTTCATTGGCGTCAATATTTAGCACAAAGCCGATAGATACTGATAAAACCAGCAAACTATTTCCCCCTTGGGATAAGAATGGGAAAGTAACACCAGTTGACGGAATAAGCCCTGAAATTCCTCCGATGTTAACAAAAGTTTGCATGAGCACCATTCCGCCGATACCAAGAGCAATCATAGAGTTGAAAGGATTCTTAGCTTTAATGCCCACGTGCATAATACGTAAAATCAAAAAGAATAGCAATGCTAAAATGAGCCCCGCACCAATTAAACCAAGTTCTTCAATGGCAATTGAAAAGACAAAGTCTGTCGTTGCTTCGGGTAAGTAACCAGCTTTTTCAATCGAATTTCCCAAACCACGACCAAACCAGCCACCATTACTCATGGCATAATACGAATGTGCTAACTGGTGTCCTGAGTCCGTTAAATCATCAAATGGATTAAAAAAGGCACTGAAACGTTTGGCAACATAACCAAAGACTGGGACTTTTTCCATGGTTTTAACCCCGACAACCGCAATCAAACCTAAGGAAGCAGCTGACAAAGCTGTTACGGTAGCTAAAATGGCTGAAAACCAACGATAACCAACCCCGCTAACAGAATACATGATTAAGGCTGTCAAAACGATAATTGCCGCATTTCCAAGGTCAGGTTGGGCAGCGACCAGCAATATCATGACTAACGAATAAACACGCCAATCCTTCAAATCGCTCCATTTTCTAGGAAACCATTTCCGCTTGGTAAGTGCTTGGTAATCATAGGTTTCAATCAATTCTTGACGCCTTGCAAAGGTAAGTGCCAAAAACCAAACAATGATAATTTTCAAATATTCAGCTGGTTGGAAACTGATCGGTCCAATGACAATCCAACCGTGAGCACCATTAACGGTTTTAGTGAAGAAACGCGCAATGAGCAACAAAATAATTTCGACCATCATTGTCATGGTCAGCGTTCGTGAATTTTTTAAAAAGTTTAATTTCAGTTTATAAATAAAAAGAATGGCAATCAGACTGACTATCCAAAAAAGCCCTTGGTTTAATACTGACGCAAACGGATTAAGACCATATTGGACAAGTGTCGCACTCGTTGTTGAATAGACAACAATCAGCCCAATAACAGACAGAATTAAATAAGGCACAAGGATAGAATAATTTATTAAATGCCTTTTATCAATTTTCATAGATTCCCCTACATACATTCGAGTTTATCATATGCCATTATATCATCTTTCGACCCTAAAAAAAAGTAAAAGTCTGAGAAGTGAATCTCAGACTTTCAGAATATTTTGATATTAGCCAGAATTACGCAATCCTGTGGCAATACCGTTGATAGTTGTGTGAATAAGTTTTTCGTAATCCTCATCCAATTCTTCATGACGTAAACGTTTAATCAACTCAATTTGAATGTAGTTCAAAACGTTGAAGTATAGCAAGCGATAATCTAAGCTTGCTTGAAGCGAAGGATTTTCTTCCAACAAATCTTTGTGTTTTTCGATTGCTAAAATAACATTTTTAGTCAATTGCCATTCGTCAAGGATAGTATTAAAGACATCGCGTACTTCTTCGCTTTCTGCCAATTGAGCATATTGGAAAGCAATCTTCATATTTGATTTAGACAAGACCATATCAACATTTGAAAGAAGTGAATGGAAGAATGGCCATTTTTCATACATATGTTGAAGTTTTGCCAAGTTTCCTTCTTCAGCGTCAATAAAGTTTTTGAATGCTGAACCAACGCCATACCAACCTGGGAACATGATACGGCTTTGTGACCATGAGAATACCCAAGGGATTGCACGGAGACCTGAAATTTCTGTGATTGTTTTACGAGCAGCTGGACGTGAACCAATGTTCAAGCTTGATACTTCCTTGATTGGTGTTGCTTCAAAGAAGTAATCGTAGAAATGTGGATTACCAAATACTAAATCACGATAAACACCATTTGAGTAAGTGACAATGCCGTCCATTGTTGCGCGGAAATCATCAATTTCATCTGAATTTGTAATCACACGTGTCACGATACGATCGATAGTTGCTGAAACCAACATTTCAAGGTTGTAATAAGCAACGTCTTTATTGCCGTATTTATTTTCAATGATTTCACCTTGCTCAGTAAGACGAATACGATCTTTGATCGAACCGAATGGTTGTGATGTGATAGCTTCATATGATGGACCACCACCACGACCAACAGTACCACCACGACCGTGAATGAATGTCACTTTAATACCACGTTCTGAACCAATACGAGTCAATTCATTTTGAGCTTTATAAAGTGTCCAAACAGATGATAAGTAACCACCGTCTTTGTTACTGTCTGAGTAACCAAGCATAATTTCTTGGTAACCTTTGTTAGCTGAAACCCAGCGACGAACAATATCATAATCAAGATATTCTTCCATGATAGCACGTGAATTTTCAAGGTCCTCGATTGTTTCAAAGAGTGGCACAATTTGAACACGCGCTTTTTGGTTATCAAGAAGTCCGACTTCTTTAAGCATGATAGCTAACTCAAACATATCAGAAACACTTTCAGTATGTGAAATGATGTGTTGTTTGATGACTTCGTCACCTAATTTATCTTTAAGGTAACGAGCTGTTTGGAAGATTGCTAATTCTTTTTGAAGTTGTTCTGATTTTTCAGCATTTGTTGATGACAACGTACGTGGGTCTTCTTGCAATTCTTTGAGAAGAACTTTTACTTTTTCTTCTTCTGAAAGTGCGCTGTAATCCTCAACGATATTAGCTGATTTCAACAATTCTGCAACACAAGCTTCGTTAACGCTTGAATCTTGACGCATATCAATCGTTGCAAGATAGAATCCAAAGACATCAACTGCTTGAAGCAATTCGCTAAAATCACCTGTCAAGAGCGCATCATCACCATTGTCAAGCAATGATTGTTTGATGATAAGCAAATCATCTTTAAATTCTTTAGCTGTTTTATAGTTTGGAATTTCTTCTTGAAGTTCTGATGAAACTTTAGAGAATTTTGTTTGCAAGTATTTTGTAACGACACTAGCGTTGTTAGTGCTTGTGTAAACATCTGAACTGATGTTGTTGCTACTTTCCAAAACACGTTGAGAAATAGCTGGACCAGCTTTTAATTCGATTAAGGTTTGAATTAATTTTGATTGAATATAGTTAAATGCCTTACGATAAGGTTCATTTTCACGGTAGATAGATTTATCGCTTGACAATTCTGCTAATTTTTCAACTTCTGGACTAATATTAGTCAAGGTTGTTGAAAGTGAGAATGTACGATAAAGACCTGTTAATTTTTCGATGTAGTAGTTAATGATGACTTCACTTTGAACCGTTGCTGACAAACGAAGTGTTTCAGCTGTTACGTATGGGTTCCCGTCACGGTCACCACCAATCCACATTCCCATTGTGATAGGTTTTGGATTTTCTAGGTCGATGCCTTTTTCAGCTGCTAAGCGTTTGTACTCTGAAGTCAACTTGGTAATCGCTTGAATTAAGGATGTATTGTAATACTCCATAACGTTGGTAATTTCATTTTTTACCTTCAGTTTTTTCTCACGAATAATGTCCGTTTGCATGATGATTTCAATGTAACGGCGCAAATCAGTGTACCATTTGTCACGGTTCACAACACCCGCTCTGACATCGCGGTATTTACGTAAAAGGTCATGAATGTGATTTGTCAATTCGAGGACTATCTTACGTTGAACTTGTGTAGGGTGAGCTGTTAATACAGGCACAACATTGACATTTTCAAGGATTTCTTTAGAGTTTTCGCTTTCTGAAACCATATCTACGGTTAAAGAGAGTTTACCAAGATAATCTTGATTGGTATTATTTTGGTAATTGATTTCATAAGCAAAATCAACGTCTTCTGAAATGTTGATTAAAAGTGGCAAAATTGAAAAATAACGAGACACTACAACCATTTCATCGTTGGTTAATTGAGCTACTAATTTTTCAAGTTTGACGTATTCATCACTTGCTGACAATTCAACAATGTTTTGAATTTTGGCAAACACCTCATCACCAACCATTTGATGAGTTGTCTCATCAAGCAAGTCTTTTAATACTTTGACTTCCTCGGTAATAATCGACTGGGTGCTATTGTTCTCCAGTTTTTTGATTGTCACACTCTCCACTCCTTTTTTGTTCGGATTTTAACCCTTTATTACAAGCGTACTACTCTATCATACCACTTTTTACGTCAAAAGTAACCCAATTTATGTCAAATCGTCCATTATTTTATAAATTTTCTGATTTTTTAAACAATATTTATTTTGAGACAAAATATCTAAAAAACTAACAAAGCATGTTAACAAATAGGTTGTTAGCGTTTTTAGTTTTGAAAAAATGTTGAACGATTCTTTTTGAGAAAATGGGAAACTTTCTTTTTTGTTTAAGTGTTATTTTCTGATATACTGGTCCGTGACTAAAGTTTTGCAAAGGAGTAATACTAGATGGAATTAAAAAATGAAATGGATACTATTTTGAAAAAAAGAAAGGGTCAAAATATAAATGCTGATTTTGAAATAGAAAAGTGTTGGAATAAAATGACAATACTTTTAACTCAAAATGAAGATGAAACAATAGATTATCTTAATGAGTGTAATGAGGATGAGTTATATTATATCAGTGAAATTTTTGAAGATATATCTGAACAATTTCAAAGCGAAAGATTTATTACTTGTTTAAGAAAACTTGATAAAAAATTCCCTAATGCAGATATGACTAAAGATATTGATTTTGCTGAAAGCTATATTGAAAACTAAATAAAAAGAGGACTCTAGCGCTTGACGGGAATCGAGAAAATAGAGTTTAGACCAGAGATTGTAAGCTTAATAATCGCAGTTGCCAATAGCTAACTGTGATTATTAAGCAAGGACATAAGTATAATTTTATTATCAATATTTTCATGAAGAGGTGCTACTTTGAGAATAGATTTGCACACACATACAAAAAAATGCAAAACTGGTGAAAGTGAAACAAGAAAAATTTCTCCAGAAGAATTTGCTCAGATTGCACAATCTGGTGCTGATTTTTTTTCACGAAAGCCCATGTAGCATTAAGCTTCTTTGACACTGCGCTAGCGACTGCCGACTTAGAAATCCTTGATGCTTTAGAAGAAAATCCGCATTTTAGCGCAGCTATCCGCCAAGCGAAAATTCAAAAAAGTCATTTTATCTCTCCAGAAGTTGAAAAAACGTTGACGAACCTTGGTGAAATTTTTAAAGCGCCAGAAGATATCTACACCAAAATGCGTGCAGGTGACTTTGAAATGGAAGATTTTGAAGTTGATGGCAAGGTCTATCAAAACTCTTTTGTCACCTATGAAAATTATTATCAAAATCATGAAAATGTTCAAGTCCGTGAAAAAGCCTTTCGTTCTTTTTCTGCAGGACTGCGTAAACATCAAAATACCGCAGCAAGTGCTTATCTAGCACAAGTCAAATCAGAAAAAATCATTGCTGACATGCGAGGTTACGACTCTGTTTTTGATTACCTCTTAGCCGAACAAGAAGTTAACCGTGACATGTTTGACCGTCAAATTGACCTTATCATGACAGAATTTGCTCCTGTTGCGCAAAAATACCTCAAACACGTTGCTCATGTTAACGGTCTTAAAAAAATGACTTTTGCAGACTGGAAGCTTGACTTGGATAGCGAGCTTAATCCAGAGGTTACGATTGATGATGCTTATGATTTGGTGATGAAATCCGTTGCCCCACTTGGTGACGAATATGCTCAAGAAGTCTCACGTTATCAAGAAGAACGTTGGGTTGACTTTGCTGCTAATGCCAATAAAGATTCTGGTGGCTACGCTACTGACCCTTACAAAGTTCATCCCTACGTTTTAATGAGTTGGACTGGTCGTATGTCTGATGTGTACACACTTATCCATGAAATTGGTCACTCTGGACAATTTATCTTCTCAGACAACAACCAAAGTTACTTTATTTAATACCCATATGTCAACTTATTACGTCGAAGCCCCTTCTACTTTCAACGAACTTCTGCTCAGCGATTACCTCAAAAAACAATTTGACACTCCACGTCAGAAACGCTTTGCCCTCGCTCATCGTTTGACAGATACTTATTTCCATAATTTTATCACTCACTTACTTGAAGCTGCTTTTCAACGTCAGGTTTACAATCTCATTGAAGACGGAAAAACCTTCGGCGCTACACAACTTAACAAGATAATAAAAGATGTTCTTAGCCAATTTTGGGGTGATGCCATTGATATTGACGACGATGCTGCTTTAACTTGGATGCGCCAAAGTCATTATTATGCTGGGTTGTATAGCTACACTTATTCTGCAGGTATGGTTATTTCAACTGCTGGGTATCTTAATCTAAAAAATAGCCCAAATGGTGCTAACGACTGGTTGAATTTCTTAAAATCAGGTGGTTCACGTACGCCGCTTGACACCGCTAAATTAATTGGTGCCGATATTTCCACCGCGCAACCACTCCGTGATACCATTCAATTTTTAAGTGACACCGTTGACCAAATTATTGCTTATACAAAGGATCTTAATCATGACTAATCTTTATGATTTTACTGTCAAAGACCAAGACGGAGCTGACGTCCAATTGTCAAAATACCAAGACAAAATCCTACTCATTGTCAATACGGCAACAGGTTGTGGCTTAACCCCACAATACGAAGGACTACAAAAACTTTATGACACTTACCATGACAAAGGGTTTGAAATTTTAGATTTTCCTTGTAATCAATTTTTAAATCAAGCGCCAGGAAACGCCGACGAAATCAATACCTTTTGCACCTTGAATTACCAGACAACTTTTCCTCGATTTGCAAAAATTAAAGTCAACGGTAAAGAAGCCGACCCACTCTATGATTGGCTAAAAAATGAACAAAAGGGACCGCTTGGCAAACGTATTGAATGGAACTTTGCAAAATTTCTTATCGACCAAAATGGCAATGTCATCAAACGTTTTTCATCAAAAACAGAACCTGAAACAATTGTTACAGAAATGGAAAGCCTTATCAATGACAAATAGCTGTCAAACTATTTGCAGCGCCTTTACTAGCATTACTTCTTTTGTAACAGTCTATAGATAAAATATTAAAAATATGACAAAACGATTACAAAATGAGCATTGCTTTGATTTTTAAGCCTTTTTACGCTAAAATATAACTAATGAGAAGACGAATAAAACCCATTGTTGTTGTAGTTTTCTTCGCCCTCTGTGGGCTACTTCTCGTGATTGGTAAAGCTCACTCAGATAGCTTACAAAAGCAACAACTAGCTTCAGCTAAGGATTCTATTCCAACTGTGAGTAGCACGAGTACTACCACTACATCAACTTCTGAAACTGATAAAGATTTTGTTCTTAATCCGATTATTGATATCTCAGGTTGGCAACTTCCAAGCGAAATTGACTATGATACTTTATCTCAGAATATTTCTGGTGCTATCGTTCGTGTTTATGGAGGGTCACAAATCAGTAAAGATAGCAATGCCGCCTATACAACTGGTATTGATAAATCATTTAAGACACATATCAAAGAATTACAGAAACGAAATGTTCCTGTAGCCGTTTATAGCTACGCTCTCGGTAAAACCGTCAAGGAGATGAAGGAGGAAGCAAAAACTTTCTATGAGAATGCTTCACCTTACAGTCCAACTTTCTATTGGATTGACGTTGAAGAGTCGACTATGTCTGACATGAATAAAGGTGTACAGGCTTTCTTAAAAGAGCTCAAAAAACTCGGTGCGGAAAATGTCGGTATCTACATTGGAACTTATTTCATGGATGAACAAGAAATTTCCGTGGATGGTTTCGATGCAGTGTGGATTCCTGCTTATGGTTCTGACACTGGTTATTACAATGCTGCGCCACAAACTGATTTGGACTATGACCTCCATCAATACACCTCACAAGGTTACATCAATGGTTTTAGTTCACCACTTGACTTAAACCAAATTGCCGTCACAAAAGATACGAAAACAACGTACGAAAAACTCTTCGGTACAACAAGTACCTCAAGTAGTAGCAAATAAAAGAGGCTGGGGCGAAGTGATATACTCCCCATATAGTAGACAGTGAAAAAACAAAAATTCACTAGAAACTATAAGGGGAGTTTTTATATGTCCAAAAGCAGTCCAAAATCCGTAGAAGAGAAATTAGAGATTGTTCAACGATTACTTAATCATGAGAAATCAGTCTCCCAACTCAGTAAGCTGTACGGAGTAAGTGAGTCAGCTATAAATTCTTGGAAAAGGAAGTATGAAAAAGTTGGTTCTCAAGGTCTACTTGATAGACGTGGAAAAGGATTAGAGGGTAAACCCAATCTTACCGAAGCTGAACAACTTCAACTCAAGATTAAACAATTGGAAGAGCGTAAGCGTCTTCTAGAA
>CAKPVT010000022.1 GCA_934196125.1 uncultured Streptococcus sp.
GCGGACTGACATTTGATTATTATTCAGGTCAAGTTAGTATGAATTAATTTATTCAATCTTGTCAAATGGCTAAAAATTTGCTAGAATGGGTTATAAATCGAATAGTGTCTTATGAGACTAGTAACCTTATGGCAGTTTTACAGGGAATGGAAGCCGTGACTGGAAGCTTCCTAGATGAAAGTTTGGCGAATTCACTCATGTTAAAGACGATAAATTAAGGTCTGCTAGTCAGATAAAAAACGGATGGTACCGCGTGTCAACGCTCCGCTATTGGAGTGTGGCACGCTTTTTTCGTTTAAAAACATTTAGGGTCTTACCAAAGGAAGGAATTTTAATGGATTTACAAGCGCAGTTAGAGGAACTAAAATCATCTACGCAAGCTAAATTGGCTGAAATGCGTGGAAACAATGCAAAAGAACTTCAAGAATTACGTGTGCAAGTTCTTGGTAAAAAAGGATCATTGACAGAACTATTGAAAGGTTTGAAAGATCTTTCTAAAGAAATGCGTCCAGTTGTCGGAAAACAAGTCAATGAAGTCCGTGATGTTTTGACAAAAGCTTTCGAAGAACAAGCTAAAATTGTTGAAGCAGCTAAAATTCAAGCACAACTAGAATCAGAAAGTTTGGATGTGACACTTCCAGGACGTCAAGTTAACCTTGGTAATCGTCATGTCTTGACGCAAACAAGTGAAGAAATCGAAGATATTTTTCTTGGTATGGGATTCCAAGTTGTTGATGGTTACGAAGTAGAGTCTGACTATTATAACTTTGAACGTATGAATTTGCCAAAAGACCACCCAGCGCGTGATATGCAAGATACGTTCTACATTACTGAAGAAATCTTGCTTCGTACACACACAAGTCCTGTGCAAGCACGTACACTTGATAAACACAACTTTTCTAAAGGTCCTTTGAAAATGATTTCACCAGGGCGTGTTTTCCGTCGTGACACAGATGATGCGACTCACAGCCACCAATTCCACCAAATCGAAGGTCTTGTTGTTGGGGAAAACATTTCTATGGGTGACCTAAAAGGAACGCTTGAAATGATTATCAAGAAAATGTTTGGTGAAGACCGTAACATTCGTCTTCGTCCATCGTACTTTCCATTTACTGAACCATCAGTAGAAGTTGACGTCTCATGCTTCAAATGTGGTGGTAAAGGATGTAACGTATGTAAGAAAACTGGTTGGATTGAAATCCTTGGTGCTGGCATGGTACACCCTCGCGTTTTGGAAATGTCTGGTGTTGATTCTGAAAAATATTCTGGCTTTGCTTTTGGTCTTGGTCAAGAACGTATCGCAATGCTTCGCTATGGTATCAATGATATCCGTGGTTTCTATCAAGGCGATGTCCGTTTCTCAGAACAATTTAAATAAAACGAGATAACAGAAAAACGATTGGAGGAAAAGATATGTCAGAAATAAAAGTTGAGAAAGTGACATTGGATAAATTAAGTATCTTGCAAGAACTTAGTATTCAGACTTTTCGTGAAACCTTTGCTTTTGATAATACCGAAAAAGAACTTCAACAGTTTTTCGATGATAGTTACACTTTAGAACAACTCGAAAAAGAGGTGACTGACCCAGAATCTGATGTTCGTTTTGTCTTGGTTGATGGGCGTTACACAGACTGAACATGACCTAGAAAATGCCTTTGAAATTCAACGCATTTACATTCTTAACGAGTGTCAAGGATTAGGCTTAGGTAAGAAATTATTTGAGCTAGCGCTTGATATAGCAAAAGAAGGTGGCTTTGATTGGGCTTGGTTAGGTGTCTGGGAACATAATGTTAAGGCACAAGGGTTCTATCGAAAATATGGTTTTGAAAAATTTTCAGAACGCTCTTTTAAAGTTGGCGATAAAGTAGATACAGATTGGCTTTTGAGAAAAGCCTTGAAAGAATAACAGTAGAAAGGGATAAAGAAGCTTGCCTGTCAAACGTATTTTGACTGCGAAAAGCTTTTAACACATTATTATGTTAGTAAGTTATAAATGGTTAAAAGAGCTTGTTGATGTTGATGTAACAACACATGAGCTTTCTGAAAAAATGTCAACAACAGGGATTGAAGTCGAAGGTGTTTCAACACCATCTGAAGGCTTGACAAAACTAGTTGTTGGTCACGTTGTATCTTGTGAAGATGTTCCAGAAACACATTTGCACCTTTGCCAAGTGGATACAGGTGATGAAGCGTTGCGTCAAATTGTCTGCGGTGCTCCAAATGTGACTGCTGGTATCAACGTTATCGTGGCTATTCCAGGTGCACGTATTGCTGATAACTACAAAATCAAAAAAGGTAAAATCCGTGGCATGGAATCACTTGGGATGATTTGCTCACTCCAAGAACTTGGTTTGCCAGATTCTATCATTCCAAAAGAATTCTCAGACGGTATTCAAATTTTGCCAGAAGATGCTAAACCAGGTGACAGCATTTTCCCATATCTTGATTTAGACGATGAAATCGTTGAATTGTCAATCACGCCAAACCGTGCAGATGCTCTTTCTATGCGTGGTGTTGCTCACGAAGTGGCTGCCATTTACGGTAAAGAAGTTCATTTCCCAGAAAAAGAACTAAAAGAAGTTTCTAAAGCAGCAAAAGATGTTATCAACGTTGCTATCGAATCTGATAAAGTCTTGACTTACAAAGCGCGCGTGGTTGAAAATGTGACTGTTAAACCAAGTCCACAATGGTTGCAAAACCTTTTGATGAACGCTGGTATCCGTCCAATCAATAACGTTGTTGATGTGACAAACTATGTCTTGTTGTACTTTGGTCAACCAATGCATGCCTTTGATTTGAACAAATTTGAAGATAATAAAATCGTTGTTCGCAATGTGCGTGCTGGTGAAAAATTGGTCACTCTTGATGGTGAAGAACGTGAATTGATTGCTGAAGACCTTGTTATCACAGTTGCTGATAAACCAGTTGCACTTGCAGGTGTTATGGGGGGGCAAGCTACTGAAATTGATGACAATTCTAAAAACGTTGTGCTTGAAGCGGCAGTCTTTGACGGAACATCAATTCGTAAAACAAGCGGTCGTTTGAACCTTCGTTCTGAAAGTTCATCACGTTTTGAAAAAGGTATCAACTATGCATCTGTTGCTGAAGCTCTTGATTTTGCAGCGGCAATGCTTACAGAATTAGCTGACGGTGATGTTCTTGCTGGTCGTGTTGAAGCTGGTTCAGTTCCAACTGAAGCTGTTGAAGTATCAACAACACTTGATTATGTTAACGTTCGTTTGGGAACAGAATTGACTTACGCTGACATTGAAGATGTCTTTGCAAAACTTGGTTTTGGTTTGTCAGGAAATGCTGATAAATTCACAGTTTCAGTACCACGTCGCCGTTGGGATATCGCTATTCAAGCTGACTTAGTTGAAGAAATTGCACGTATTTACGGTTACGATAATCTTCCAACAACACTTCCAGAAGCTGCTGGTACAGCAGGTGAATTGACAGCAACACAAAAATTGCGTCGTAAAATGCGTTCAATTGCTGAAGGTGCTGGATTGACTGAAATCGCCTCATACACTTTGACAACACCTGAAAAAGCTACTGAATTCACGTTGCAACCAAGCAATTTAACTGAATTGATGTGGCCAATGTCAGTAGAACGTTCAGTTCTTCGTCAAAATGTTGTTTCTGGTATGCTTGATACTATTGCCTACAACGTTGCTCGTAAAAACAGTAACTTAGCAATTTACGAAATTGGTAAAGTCTTTGAACAAAAAGGTAATCCAAAAGAAGAATTACCAAACGAAATCAGCACATTTGCCTTTGCTATCTCTGGTTTAGTTGCTGAAAAAGATTTCCAAACAAAAGCAACGTCAGTTGATTTCTTCTATGCGAAAGGTATCGTTGAAGCTATCTTTGCCAAACTTGATTTGACAGTTGATTATGTAGCTGAAAAAGGTCTTGCTAGCATGCACCCAGGTCGTACAGCAAGTATTTACTTGGACGGTCAATTAGTTGGTTTTGTTGGACAAGTTCACCCACAAACCGCTAAAAACTATAACGTTCCAGAAACTTACGTGGCTGAATTGAATTTGGATATCATTGAAGCAGCGCTTCACGCTGACAAAGCGTTTGTTGAAATCACTAAATTCCCTGCTGTTTCTCGTGACATTGCTTTACTATTACCAGCAGCAACAACCCATAAAGAAATCCTAGCAGCGATTGAATCAGCTAAAGTGAAACGTTTGACTGACCTCAAACTCTTTGACGTTTATGCTGGTGCAAATATCGCTGAAGGCATGAAATCAATGGCTTACAGCCTCACATTCCAAAATCCGAATGACAACTTAACTGACGAAGAAGTTGCTAAATACATGGATAAAATCACTAAAGTCCTTGTTGACCAACTCGGCGCAGAAGTTCGTTAATTTCCAAACTCATTAGGCTATTTTGGGTAATATAGATGACTCCCACCATTACGAAAGTAGTGGTGGGATTTTTGATGATTGTTGAGAGCTTATAAATACTTTGAAATCTGGTATAATAGGAGTAACGATTTGCTTAATGAAGGTATGTTATGAAATTACTATACACAGATATTCAGTATGATATGACTGAAATTTTAGTTGGAGAGGCAGTAGCACAGGCAGATGCTGGTAAGCGTGTTTTTTACATTGCTCCCAACTCTTTATCTTTTGAAAAAGAAAGAGCAGTTTTGGAGTTGTTACCAGACGAAGCTTCTTTTGCGATTACGGTAACACGTTTTGCTCAAATGGCTCGTTATTTTGTGTTAAATGAAGCGCAGGTCAAGGAAAGCATTGATGACAATGGCTTGGCTATGATTTTTTACCGTGCTTTGTCACATTTTTCAGATACAGATTTGAACGTTTTTGGGCGTTTGAAGCAGGATACGAATTTTATCAAGCAGTTGGTTAATTTGTACAAAGAATTAAAAACGGCTAACATGACTGTGCTTGATTTGACAGAATTGCATTCAGCGGAGAAGCAGGAAGATTTGGTGAAAATCTTTTTAGCGGTTAATGATATTTTGCTTGCCAATCAGTATGATAATCAGAGCAAGATTGCTTATTTTGCAAAGCAGGTTGAGGCAGGACATTTGGATGCTACGCTTGAAAATGTGAGTCTTGTCATTGACGGTTTTACACGCTTTTCAGCCGAAGAAGAGTACCTGGTAAGTTTGCTTGAAGAAAAATGTGCGCAAGTGATTATCGGAACTTACAGTAGTCAAAAGGCTTATAGAGCGGCATTTTCGACGGGAAATGTTTACCAAGCGGGTTTAGATTTCTTGCGTGGTTTAGCGGCTAAATTCCATGCGCAACCGCAGTATGTTGAAAGTTCTCAGAAATCTCACGAGGCTTTTTCAAAATTATCAAAATTATTCGAAGCAAAGCACGACTTTACGAGTTCAGATGTGACGCTGACGGCTGATGATAAAAAACATTACGCTATTTGGGATGTCATTAATCAGAAAGAAGAGGTCGAGCATGTGGCGAAAGCTATTCGTCATAAGCTTTATCAAGGGTATCGTTACAAGGATATTTTAGTGCTCTTAGGTGATGTGGATAGCTATCGTTTGCAAATTGGCAAGATTTTTGACAAATATGACATTCCTTATTATTTCGGAAAAGCGGAGTCAATGAGTGACCACCCTTTGGTGCATTTTATTGATTCGTTGGAGCGTGTGAAGCGTTATCGTTTTCGTACCGAAGATGTCGTTAATCTGTTAAAAACAGAGCTTTATGGAAATTTCAAGCAAGAAGATTTAGACCTTTTTGAGCAATATTTGATTTATGCTGATATTAAGGGACAAAGTAAATTTGCTAAGGAATTCACGATTGTTTATAAAGGAAAAAAACATTTAGCCTTTGTTAATCGCATGCGCGAGCAAATCATGACGCCTTTACTTGCTTTATTTAAGGTGCAAAAGCAACGTGGCTCTAGTTTGCTTGAGAAATTAATGATATTTTTACACGCCATTCATTTGCCTGATAATCTAGAAGGCATGGTAGCGACTTTTTCAGAAAATGAACAAGAAAAGCATGAGCAAGTTTGGCGGACATTTACAGGTATTTTAACGCAATTTCAAACAATTTTTGGGCAAGAAAAGTTATCGTTGGATGACTGTTTGTCCTTGATTCGCAGTGGAATGTTAGCTGCGCAGTACCGTGTGGTTCCTGCAACGGTTGATGTTGTTTCGGTCAAATCTTATGATTTGGTGGAACCGCACACCAATAAATTTGTTTTTGCTTTGGGCATGACGCAGGCACATTTCCCAAAAATTGCGCAAAATAGTAGTCTGATTTCAGATGAAGAACGTGCCCAAATCAACGAATCAACTGATGATAATCAACGTTTTGATATTGTTAGTCGCGAAAATATCAAGAAAAATCATTTTGCTGCCCTATCGTTGTTTAACTCGGCGACAGAAGAATTGGTGCTTAGTCTGCCACAAATTGCCAACGAAGCCGAAGATACGGAATCTTCTTACTTAACCGAATTAGCTAGCTTTGGTGTGCCAGTTCTTGCTAAAGGTCGTAATCGTTTGTCAACGGTTGCTGAGGACATTGGTAATTATAAGGCGTTATTGTCGCGCGTGATTGAAGTCAATCGTTTGGCGATTGAAGAAGAGCGTGAACTTAGCAAGGAAGAACAAACTTTCTGGTCAGTTGCTGTTCGTTATCTTCGAAAAAAATTGGCAGCAGAAGGCATTGAATTGCCTCTGCTTAAGGATAATATGCAAACTAAGACGATCTCTGCCGACGTGATTGAGGCACGTTTTCCAAGTGATGAGCCAATTTCGTTATCATCATCTGCAGTCACTACCTTCTACAATAATCAGTATAAATATTTCTTGCAATATGTTCTTGGTTTGCAAGAGGTTGAGACGATTCACCCAGATGCAAGAAATCATGGTACCTACCTGCATCGTGTTTTTGAATTGGTCATGAAAGATGATTCAAACCATTCTTTTGATAGCAAACTTGATAAAGCTATTCAAACAATGAATTTGGAAGACGATTTCAAATTTGTTTACGAAGAAGATGAAGAAAGTCGTTATTCTTTGACTGTCTTGGAAGATATTGCTAGAAGTACGGCAACGATTTTACGTGATGATGCTCAGATTCAAGTTGAAAGTGAAGAAGAAACGTTTGAATTAATGATTACAAATAGCGTTCGTATCAGAGGAATTATTGACCGTGTTGACCGTTTATCAGACGGCAGTCTTGGCATTGTGGATTACAAATCAAGTCGTAACACTTTTGATATTCAGAAATTCTATAATGGTTTAAGTCCGCAATTGGTGACTTATGTGCAAGCTTTGCGTGATAAAAAAGGCTTGAGCGAGTCGGAGCGTATTTTTGGTGCGATGTATTTGCATATGCAAGAGCCAAAAGTTGATTTGTCATCAGTGGCTACGACAGAGAAAATTTTAGAAAATTTGGCTAAAGAGTTGACTTATCGTGGTCTATTCTTGGAAGATGAAAAAGCGTATTTAGCCAATGGTCGCTATCATCTGAATGATTCGCTTTACAGTCAAGAAGAACTTGAAATTTTGCTAGCTTATAATCAAAACTTATATCTGAAAGCAGCAGAGCAGATTAAGAAGGGGCATTTCTTGATTAATCCTTATAGTGAGGACGGCAAGTCAGTTCAAGGAGACCAATTGAAGGCAATCACACGATTTGAGGCTGACCGCCATATGCCTTATGCTCGCAAATGGTATAAATTACCAAGAAAAGATAGACGTCAAGGCTTTTTGACCCTAATGCAAGAAGAGGAGGAAACAGATGATCTTTAAACCATTTCTAACGTCAGAAGACATTTCTTCTCTACAAATCCAAGAAGCGCAGTCATCCCAAAAACAAAAACGCACGCCAGAACAAATCGAAGCTATTTATAGTTATGGCAATAATATTTTGGTGTCTGCATCGGCTGGTTCTGGGAAAACCTTTGTCATGGTTGAACGCATTATTGATAAAATTTTGCGTGGTGTGACGATTGATCAGCTATTCATTTCAACCTTCACGGTCAAGGCTGCTGGGGAATTAAAAGAGCGTATTGAGAAGAAAATTAGCCAAGCTCTGCAAGAAACGACTGACAATGATTTGAAAAATTATCTCAATGAGCAGTTGCTGGGCTTACAGACAGCTGATATTGGAACCATGGATGCTTTTACGCAGAAATTGGTCAATCAATACGGCTACACGCTGGGAATTTCACCAACTTTTCGTATTATGACGGATAAGAGTGAGCAAGATATTTTGAAAAATGAAGTCTTTTTTGACCTTTTTTCTGATTACATGACAGGAAATGACGCTGAGCTTTTTCGTCAATTAGTGCGGAATTTTTCTGGTAATCGTAAGGATAGCACCGCTTTTAGAGGCATTGTTTATAAAATTTATGACTTTAGTCAAGCAACTGATAATCCACAGAAGTGGTTGGCAGAAGTATTTTTAAAAGGTGCTAAAACTTATACCGATTTTTCAGCAATTCCTGACCAAGAAGTCACGGATTTTCTGACTTGCTTGCATGATACGGCTGATCAGCTGCAAGATGTGACTGATTTGGAAGACTACAAGCAAAAAACAGCCAAAGGAACCCCCACAGCCAATTATAAAAAGCATTTGAATATCATTGAGCACTTGCGTGAATGGGCACAGCATTTTGAAACTCTTTATGGTCGTGACAATCTTGGACGTTTGGCGACAGATGTGGCGAAATTGCTTCCAGCTGGTCCTGCTGTGACAGTTACAGGAACGAAATATCCCGTCTTTAAAACCTTACAGGGGCGTTTGACTGGTTTGAAACATTTGGAAACCATTTTTAAATACCAGCCAGAAAGCTTTCCGTTGCTAGAGCTATTGCAGGCATTTATGCAAGATTTTTCAGACCAATATTTGCAAGCGAAAATCCAAGAAAATGCTTTTGAATTTTCGGATATTGCCCATTTTGCCATTCAGATTTTGGAAGAAAACGCTGATATTCGTGAGCTTTATCAGAATAAGTATCACGAAGTCATGGTCGATGAGTACCAAGATAATAACCACACGCAAGAACGCATGTTGGAGTTGTTGTCGAATGGTCATAATCAATTTATGGTGGGGGATATCAAGCAATCCATTTACCGCTTCCGTCAAGCTGACCCACAGATTTTTAACCAAAAATTTAAAGATTTTCAAGAACACCCTGACCGTGGGAAATTAATTTTGTTAAAAGAGAATTTCCGTAGTCAGTCAGAAGTTTTAGATGCGACAAACAGTATTTTTACGCATTTAATGGACGAGGTTGTTGGTGAGATTTTGTACGATGACACACATCAATTGGTCGCTGGAAGCCCTGCTCAAAAGGAAAGTCACCCAGAAAATAAAACGCAGGTGCTTATCTACGACATTGTTGATAACAATAGTGACTTGCCAAGTGATGCCGAAGAAGGACAAAATACCCCTAACGAAGTCAAGTTAGTGGCTAAAGAAATCATTCGTTTGCACAATGAGGAACACGTTGCTTTCGAGGATATTACCTTGTTGGTCTCATCACGCACGCGTAATGATGGTATTTTACAAACCTTTGAACACTATGGTATTCCTTTGGTGACTGACGGTGGTGAGCAAAATTACCTTAAATCAGTTGAAGTCATGGTTATGCTTGACACGCTTCGCGCCCTTGATAATCCGCTCAATGACTATGCCTTAGTGGCACTCATGCGTTCACCGATGTTTTCATTCAATGAAGATGAGCTGGCACGCCTTGCGCTACAAACAACAGAAAACGACCATAGAGCTAATTTGTATCAAAAATTAGAGCATGCTTTAGCTGGCAAAGGAAGTCATAATGAATTGATGACAATCACTTTACATGATAAATTGGCTGATTTTATGGCTTGTTTTGTTGCTTGGCGTGAATTTGCCAAATGGCATGCGCTTTATGACTTGATTTGGAAAATTTACAACGACAGATTTTACTATGATTACGTGGGCAATTTACCACGTGCTGAGCAACGTCAAGCAAATTTATATGCTTTAGCTCTTCGTGCCAATAATTTTGAACGAACTGGTTTTAAAGGACTCTCACGATTTATTCGCATGATTGATAAGGTGTTAGAAAGTGAGAATGACCTTGCGGACGTTGAGGTGGCTCTGCCTAAAAATGCGGTAAACTTGATGACTATTCATAAAAGTAAAGGTCTCGAGTTCAAGTATGTTTTCATTTTGAATATTGACAAGAAATTTAGTATTCAGGATTTGATGTCACCCTTGATTTTATCACGTCAAAATGGTGCAGGTATCAAGTATCTAGCTGATATGAAAGAAGAGTTGGAAACGGATGTTTTCCCAACAGTCAAGGTTAGCATGGATACCTTGCCTTACCAGCTCAATAAGCGTGAATTGCGCTTAGCTACGCTTTCAGAACAAATGCGATTGTTTTACGTTGCCATGACCCGCGCAGAAAAGAAATTGTATTTGGTCGGAAAAGCAAGCTCCGAAAAGTTAGTGGATAAATATAGCGGTAAATCAGAAAACAATCATTTGCCAGTGGCAGAACGTGAGAATTTCATGACTTTTCAAGATTGGGTATTAGCCATTCATGAAGCTTATAGCAAGGAGGACTTGCCTTTTGCCGTTGATTTTGTCACGGACGAAGATTTGACGGATGATAAGATTGGTAAAATTGAAGCCACTTCTGTGATAACGCCAGATGATTTGACAGATAACCGCCAGTCTGAAAATATCACGGAAGCCTTGGATAGATTGGAAGCTGTTGAAAAGTTAAATGCGAAGTACCATGCAGCCATCAATTTGCCAAGTCTGAGAACGCCAAGTCAGGTCAAAAAACTCTATGAGCCAGTCATGGATACTGACGGTGTTGACGTGATGACAAAACCCTATCAAGCACAACCAACATTTGAATTGCCAGATTTTTCGAAGAAAGCCAAAATTAAAGCGACAGCCATTGGTTCGGCAATGCATGAACTCATGCAACGTATTCCTCTATCAAAACAGGTGACGATAGACGATATTACTGCGGCTTTAGCCCAAGTTTCGGCAGAAGATGAGGTGAAAGCACGTATTCGTTTGGAAAATGTCCTAGCTTTTTTTGACAATTCAGAGCTCGGTCAGTTGATTCAGCAACATACGGACAAAATTTATCGTGAAGCACCTTTTGCCATGTTAAAAGAGGACCCTGACAGTAAGGAAAAATTCGTTGTCCGTGGGATTGTCGATGGTTACCTTGTCTTAGATGACCGCATCGTACTCTTTGATTACAAAACTGATAAATACAAAAATAGCGTGGAAATCAAGGAACGCTATCAAGGACAAATGGCTTTATATGCAGAAGCTCTCAGCAAGTCTTATGATAGAAGAAACGTTGATAAATACCTCGTTTTGCTTGGTGGCGAACAGCTAGAAGTTGTTAAACTATAAAACATCATATTGTTTAAAAATACCCCTCTGAGACAAGGACATCTCAGAGGGGTATTAGTTGTAAATGAAATTATTTTTGAATTCAGAGAATATTATTTCCAGAATTTAGCAGCAATTTCTTGCCCTTGTTTGATTTTAGCCCATTGTTGTGGAATAGCGAGTTCATTTCCAGAGTCACATGAGGCAAAACCACATTGGTGAGAAAGGAAAAGACGTTCTTTAGGGATGATGTTGCTTGCTTCTTCTAAAAGTTTTAGAGCGCGTTCTTCATCATCAAGGTCAGTTGTTTTACTTGAAAGCAGCCCAAGAACTACTTTAGTATCTCTATCTTTCAAACTTTCAAGAGCTTTAAGGTCACCAGAGACTTCGCTGTCCCATTCAAGGAAGAAGCGGTCGTAGTGTTGGTCTTTCAAGAATTTTGTGGCGATAGCTTCATAAGTGCCACCAGCAGCAGAACGACTTTCGTAATTTCCACGACAGTTATGTGTCCAAACTTTTAGCCCAAGTTCATGTCCATAGTCAGCAACTTCGTTGTTAATAGCGATGAATTCATTTGCCAAGTCTGCTAAACCACCATTTCCTTCCGCAAAAAAACTAGCAGGATTAGATTCGTCAAAAAGTTCCCAGAGACAATCGTCAAATTGGATGATTTCTCCACCAGCTTCTTTGTATTCTGTAAAAAATTCCTTGTAAGCGTTGATAAGACCAGCTTTTAGTTCTTCATTTGTCTTGTAAACTTGATTTTCCCCAGCCAATCCGTCAAAAATCGCCAATTCAGTGTAAGCATGCGCAGGTCCCCAAATGGTTAATTGGGTAGCTGTATTGCCAGCTTCTTGTTTAACGAGTTTAAAAATATCAAGAAAATGATGATTGTTACCAGAAAGTGGTTCAGTGATACGAATGCCAATGTCTTTGCGTGTTTCAAATTGACCACCGTCATGGTCTTGGAAAGTGTAACCATGGTCAGCAATATAGCGTTCGATACCTTTTAGTCCCCAGACAAAATCAAGGTGCCACATTGATTTTGAATATTCACCGTCAGTGATAATATCAATACCGTTTGCCTTTTCTTCAGCAATTACTTTTTTGATGTCAGCCGTTTCGGTTTCTTGATAGCCGTCAAAAGCATCATAGAAAGGGTAAACAATATCATCACGATGTTCAATCGCTGTTTTATATTCACGTAAGTCTGCTGGTCGCAAAAGCGAACCAACGAGTTGAAATTTTGAATTAGCCACTTCAAATACCTTTTTATCTTTCTGTGTTCATTGTATAAAAGCTTTGCCATTTTGAAAAATAGTTATTTTTATGGGGTTATATATAGTTACAAACTATAACGAAAAAAATATGTATTTGTCTGAAAATTTGGTAAAATAAGAAAAATTGACAAAAATTTTTGGTGGGGATTAAAGAACATCTAACATAAATACAGCGAGGTAAAACCAATGCGTGACAATCACTTACACACACATTTTTCTTATGATTCGGATGCTCGATTCGAGGATTACTTAGAGCATTATGACGGTGATATTGTGACAACAGAACACTACGATTTATCAAATCCTTATACGAAACAGGATGACATTCCTGATTATGACGCTTATTCTAAGGAAATAGCTGAGCTGAATGCCAAATATGGTAATCGCATCAAGCGTGGCATTGAAATTGGTTATTATGAGCCACGCGAGGCAGATATTACAGCTTTCTTGGCAAATAAAGATTATGATTTGAAACTATTGTCAGTTCACCACAATGGTATTAATGTTTATCTAGATGATGAAGTGGCTGACATGGATAAAAATGCCATTATTCAAGAATATCTCGACAAATTGGAACATGCTATTGGTCGTGTAGAGGCAGACGTTTTAGCTCATTTTGATTATGGTTTTCGACTTTTTGAGGTTTCTGTGGCAGAATTACAAGCCTATGAAGAACAGCTCCGCCGCATTTTCCAAAAAATGATTGATTTTGATTTGGCATTTGAGTTCAATAGTAAATCAATGTACCTCTATCATCACGAGGACCTTTATCGCTATACCTTAGGCTTGGTAAGAGAATTAGGCGGACATAAGTATTCCATTGGTTCAGACGAGACGGGCACAAGTTGGAGCATTTCCGCTTAGCTTTTGACAAAATACAAGCATTGCTAGACGAATGTGATATCAAAGAATGGGAGATTTTGTAAAGGGAAATTTAGGATGAAAATCATATTTTTACATGGTTTAGGATAAGACGAAACATCTTGGGATGAAGTGATAAAGGTATTGCCGAATCACGACTGTTTGAGTGTCAAGTTATTTGAAAGGGATGTTTTCTCAACAGATTTCAAAGTGTTGAAAGATAAAGTTCTTAGTATTCTGGAAAGCATTGATGAAGATTTTATTCTTGTAGGGTTATCACTAGGTGGCATGCTAGCTCTTGATATGATTCAGTTTAATTTGGCAAATCTAAAAGGGATTGTGGTTTCGGATGGTCAATATAAAATGAAGGGGAATTTAGCTTTTTATATGCAATACCTACTTTTTGCTTGCACTCCAGCTCGAGTATTTAAAAAACAAGGTGTTGACAAACATGCCACGAAATCATTTTACGGAGGGCTTTCACAGTTCAATTTAACTAAAGTATTAACAGAGATTGAGTTACCAGTTCAACTTATTTGTGGTCAAAATGATAAGGCAAACTTACCAGCAGCAAAAGCCATGCACAAACTAATGACTAATTCACAGTTGCATATTATCCCAGATAGTGAGCATGTGTTAAATACAGAGTGCCCAGATGATTTTGCCAATGTTATTAAAAACTATCTAAATAGAATCATATAATCAATCTAGGGAAGTGTTTAACAAAAAAAACGCTATGAGCAGTTCAACTCATAGCATTTTTTATACTTTTTCAGCAATTAGTGAGAAACACGTTTACGGGCTGCTTTTTTACGGTTTTCTTGAATGAAAGCAGCTTTTTCTTCTTCAGGATCAATAATGTTTTTCTTAATTGCAAAAACAGCGCCAGCAACAGTAGCAGCAGTAGCTACAACTCCAGTAGCAAGTCCTTTAGCAAATGCAAATTTTTTAGCCATAATAATTTTCCTCCTTACTGATAAGAACAGCGGGCAAAATCGATAATACCCATTATTAAGCAACGGAACGCAAACTTCTTGTCCAGTCGCCTTTATGTTATAATAATGATAACGAAAAATGACTTAAAATTCAAGTGAAAACGTTATTTTTATTAAAAAATAGGGCTTAGGACGGATATAAAGACGAGATGTCAGAAAAAATAAAATTAATTGTAGTAGTTGGTCCGACAGCTGTTGGAAAAACAGCTTTGGGAATTGAGTTGGCACAACAATTTAATGGTGAAATCATCAGCGGCGATAGCCAACAAGTTTACCGCCATTTGGACATTGGAACGGCTAAGGCAACTCCTGAAGAGCAGGCGGCAGCACCGCATCATTTAATCGATGTGCGCGATGTTGATGCCAATTATTCTGCTTACGATTTTGTGGCGGAAGCCAGTCAAGCAATTATGGAGATTGCCAGTCGTGGCAAAGTACCTATTATCGTTGGTGGTACAGGCTTGTATTTGCAGAGCTTGCTTGAAGGGTATCACCTAGGCGGCGAGGTTGACCAAGAAAAAGTCTTGGCTTATCGCAAAACCTTGGAACAATTATCAGATGAGGTTTTATTTGAAAAAATAGCAGAGCTGGGAAAAAAGATTCCAGAGATAAACCGTCGTCGTGCCATTCGTGCCTTGGAACTAGCCAAATTTGGGCAAAATCTTGAAAACAAAGAAACGAATTATGAGGCGCTTCTCATTGGGTTAAATGATGACCGTCAGGTGCTTTATGACCGTATCAATTACCGTGTTGACCTGATGCTTGAAAAGGGGATTTTGGATGAAGCTAAATGGCTTTATGATAATCACCGTAATGCTCAAGCAGCGCGAGCGATTGGTTATAAAGAGCTTTTTCCATATTTTACAGGCGACGCTTCCTTGGAAGACTGTGTCGAAAAACTCAAGCAGAACACGCGCCGTTTCGCCAAGCGCCAATTGACGTGGTTCAGAAATCGCATGGCTGTCAATTTTTACACTGTTTCAGAAGTTGATTTTAAAGAAACTGTTATTCAAGACGTTAACGAATTTTTAAAATAATGGAACTCTATGCAAAGAGTTTCATTTGTCATAGAAATTATAATGAAATGTCAGAAGAGAGTAACAGGGGTTTTGCCACCTTTTGGAACTTTTTATGTTATAATGATAGTTATGGATTAAAGAGAAAGGGGTGAGCAGATGATTGAAACAAGCAAGCGTCAGGAGCGTGTTATTTTACTAGGTGTTGAGTTGCCAGAGACGGAAAATTTTGAGATGTCAATGGAAGAAATAGCTTCTCTAGCTAAGACGGCAGGGGCAGAAGTTGTCTCTTCTTATCGTCAAAAGCGTGAAAAATACGACAGTAAGTCTTTGATTGGTTCCGGTAAATTAGCCGAGATTAAAGCGATTGTGGAGGTTGATGAGATTGACACCGTTATTGTCAATGACCGCCTGACTCCTCGGCAAAATGTCAACTTGGAAGTTGAACTTGGTGTCAAAGTGATTGACCGTATGCAGTTAATTCTGGATATTTTTGCCATGCGGGCACGTAGTCATGAGGGGAAATTGCAAGTTCATCTCGCTCAGCTCAAATACATGTTGCCACGTCTTGTTGGACAAGGGGTTATGTTGAGCCGACAAGCTGGTGGTATCGGTAGCCGTGGTCCTGGTGAAAGTCAATTGGAACTTAATCGCCGCTCAATTCGTCATCAAATTTCAGATATTGAACGTCAACTAAAGGTTGTCGAAAAAAATCGTGAAACAGGTCGTGAAAAACGCACCGAATCACAAGTGTTTAAAATCGGTTTAATTGGTTACACCAATGCTGGTAAATCAACGATTATGAACGTTTTAACCAATGATAAACAGTATGAAGCTGATGAATTATTTGCAACTTTGGATGCAATAACCAAACAAATTTATTTACAAAATCAATTTCAGGTGACGCTGACGGATACTGTTGGATTTATCCAAAATTTACCGACAGAGCTGGTTGTTGCGTTTAAGTCAACTTTGGAAGAAAGTCGTAACGTTGACCTTTTGTTGCACGTTATTGATGCCAGTGATCCAAATCATGCGGAGCATGAAAAAGTGGTTTTGAATTTGTTAAAAGAGCTAGACATGCTAGATATTCCGCGCTTAGCTGTTTATAACAAAATGGATGTTGCGGAGCATTTGGTGGCAACGACTTTCCCAAATGTGCGTATTTCTGCGCATGATAAGGATGCTTGCACACTCTTACGCCGTTTGATTATCAATGAAATTCGTGAGATTTTTGAGCCATTTAGCATGCGTGTTCACCAAAGTCAGGCTTACAAACTGTATGAGTTAAATAAAATTACTTTGCTAGACCATTATGACTTTGCCCAAGAATACGAAATCATTACTGGCTACATCAATCCTAAAAATAAATGGAGACTAGAAGAATTTTATGACTGATTATATAAGCTTGGCTTTAAAATACGGTGGTTTTACATCACTCGATAAAGTTTATTTACAAAATACCTTGGAGCAGTTGACGGATGAGCAAAAACTTAGTTTTATCACACCGCCACCAAGTGTTATCAATGCTTATTTTGCGGAAATGTATCAAAAACAATCTCCAGAAGCCGCAACAGATTATTATTTTGAATTATCTAAAGAATTGCATTTGTTAAATGCTAACCCATCTTTTGATGAATACAAGCCCTTTATTCGCTTGAATTTATCAGGAAAATCATATGGTTTTACCTATGAAAATGACAAAGAAGTAGTGCGTGTTTTTTCTGAAAAGAATGAGGTGCTAGCTGTAGATGTTTTGTTTGAATTGGCGCAGGTTTTCCCACAATACAAGGTTTACGTGGAAGAAGGACACATAAAAATGTCAAAAATGGATTTTGATGAAGAAGTCCTTGAGGATCTAACGCCACAAGAAAGTTTGCTCAGCCATGTTTCAAAATTAAAAGGAAATGTGGTTAAGCTACAAAGCTTTAATCGTGATGAATTAGTAGAATTACTAGCTTACTACAAAGGACAAGTTTATTATACCTTTGACCAACGTGAATTCATCGCTTATGTAAAAGTACAGTAGAGGAAAGGAGATAAAAACTTCGGTTTTTATCATTATAGAATGGAATTACAATTTTTGGGAACAGGAGCGGGTCAGCCATCAAAGTCACGTAATGTGTCAAGTTTGGTTTTGAAGCTACTTGATGAAATTAATGAGGTCTGGATGTTTGACTGTGGCGAAGGCACACAGCGTCAGATTTTAGAAACAACAATTAAACCGCGTAAAGTTAAGCGCATTTTTATTACGCATCTACACGGAGACCATATTTTTGGTTTGCCTGGATTTTTAGCTAGCCGAGCTTTTCAAGCTAACGAGGAACAAACAGCCCTTGAGTTTTATGGTCCTATTGGTATTCGTTCGTATGTTTTAAATAGCTTGCGCTTGTCAGGAGCACGCTTGCCATACCGCATTCATTTCCATGAATTTGACGAGAATAGCCTTGGTAAGGTTATGGAAACTGATAAATTTGTGGTTTACGCGGAAAAACTTGATCATACGATTTTCTGTATTGGTTATCGTGTGATGCAAAAAGATTTAGAAGGAACGCTTGATGCTGAGGCTCTGAAGGCTGCTGGTGTGCCTTTCGGACCGCTTTTTGGCAAAATCAAGAGTGGGCAAGATGTTGTTTTAGACGACGGAACAAAAATCATTGCTAAGGATTACATTTCAGCACCGAAAAAAGGAAAAATTATTACCATTTTAGGTGACACACGTAAGACAGATGCTAGTGTTCGTCTTGGTTTGGGAGCTGATATTTTAGTTCACGAATCAACTTATGGTAAAGGTGATGAAAAAATCGCGCATGAACATGGTCATTCAACGAACATGCAAGCTGCTCAAATTGCCAAAGAGGCCTCAGCTAAAATGCTTTTGCTTAACCACATTAGTGCTCGTTTTCTTGGACGTGAGTGCAAACAAGTCGAAAATGACGCCAAAACAGTCTTTGAAAACACGCACCTTGTTAAAGATTTGGAAGAAATTAGCTTATGAGAATTATAGCCATTACAGGAGCAACAGGTGGTATTGCTCAAGAAATCATCAAACGTATCCCCAAAGACGATTATGTGATTGCCTTGGGACGTGATTTAAAGAAATTAAAAACACATTATGGCAATCGTCCAAACACAGCTTGCTTTGCTCTTGATATGTCAAGCGATGTAGCGATTGCTGAAATGGTTGAAAAAATCTATGCTATCCATGGATGCGTTGATATTTTTATCAATAATGCTGGGTATGGAGATTTTAGTGATTTCGACACTTATACCACGGCGCAAATTCGTGACATGTTTGATATTAACACCTTTGCAACAATGACGTTTTCACGTTTAGTGGGCCAAAGGATGAAAGAAGCAGGGGAAGGTCATATCATCAATATTGCTAGCATTGCAGGCTTGGTTGCTTCTGCCAAATCTTCTGTTTATTCTGCAACAAAATTTGCTGTGATTGGTTTTTCAAATGCTTTGCGACTAGAATTAGCTGATAGCAATGTTTACGTGACGACTGTCAACCCTGGACCGATTGCAACAAAATTTTTTGATAAAGCAGACCCATCAGGAGACTATCTTAAAAGTGTTGGGTGGTTTGTTTTACAACCAGAATACGTTGCGAAACGCACCGTTGCTATTTTTGGCAAGAATAAGCGTGAGCTAAATATGCCTTGGTCGCTTGCGGCAGCTCACAAAGCTTATACACTTTTCCCAAGAATCGCAGATTTTCTAGCTAGAAAAGTATTTAATTACAAATAAAACAAGCGTCGTTTCAACTCTACATAAGAAGTGAGAAGTAAATGATAACAAGTAAATACAATTGGAAAAATATTGAAAAAGAGCCAGATAATGGCTTTTTTGAGCTGACAAAAAAAGAAAAACTAACAGAATTAGCTAGTCAGATTCTTTATAGCCGAGGTGTTGATACGGCAGAAAAATTGACTCCATTTTTATCAACGGACTTGTCACAATTGCATGACCCTTACCTTTTACATGACATGGATAAAGCGGTTGAGCGTATTCGCCAAGCCATTGAGAACTACGAGCAAATTTTGGTTTATGGTGATTATGATGCTGACGGAATGACTAGTGCCAGTATTATGAAAGAAGCCCTTGAAATGTTAGGCGCTGAAGCTCAAGTTTATCTGCCAAATCGTTTCACAGATGGTTATGGTCCCAATGAGTCGGTCTATAAATATTTCATTGAGCAGCAAAATGTTTCTTTGATTATTACGGTGGACAATGGCGTAGCAGGGAACGAAGCGATTGCCTACGCACAAAGTCAGGGAGTAGATGTTATTGTGACAGACCACCACGGTTTGCCAGCAGAGCTACCAGAAGCATTTGCGATTGTGCACCCAGAACACCCAGAAGGTGATTATCCGTTCAAATATCTGGCTGGCTGTGGCGTTTCTTTCAAAGTCGCTTGTGCTTTGCTAGAATCTATTCCGACAGAAATGCTTGATCTGGTGGCAATTGGAACAATTGCTGATATGGTGAGTTTGACTGATGAAAACCGTATTATGGTTAAAGTCGGACTTGAAATTCTGAAACAAACCGAACGCATTGGTCTGATTGAATTGATGAAAGTCTCAGACGTGGATATGGCAGATGTCAATGAAGAAACGGTTGGTTTCAAAATTGCTCCGCAGCTAAATGCACTTGGTCGCCTAGATGCCCCAAATCCTGCTGTCGAATTATTGACTGGATTTGATGATGAAGAAGCGCATAACATTGCCAAGATGATTAATGCTAAAAACGAAGAACGCAAGGAAATTGTTCAGAAAATCTTCGATGAAGCCATGAGCATGGTTGATTTGGAAAAGCCAGTTCAAGTATTGGCTAAAGAAGGCTGGCACCCAGGCGTTTTAGGAATTGTCGCAGGGCGTATTTTAGAACAAATCGCACAGCCAGTGATTGTTTTAAATATTGAAGATGGGCTTGCTAAAGGTTCAGCCAGAAGTATTGAGGCCATTAATATTTTCCATGCTCTTGATGAGCACCGCGGCTTATTTGAAGCCTTTGGTGGACATGCTGGTGCTGCTGGAATGACCTTGGTGACTGAAAATCTTGATAAAATATCACAAGTTTTGTGTGATTATATTGCTGAAAATGATATTGACTTATCACAGAAAAAAGAGCTTGTTATTGATGAGGTTCTGGAGCTATCAGAGATTGACCTTGATACCATGCACAGTCTTGAAAAATTGGCACCATTTGGCATGGACAATCCAAAACCAGTCTTTGAAATTAAAGATTTTGTGGTGAAACAAGCACGCACTATGGGGCAAAATGGTGCGCATTTAAAATTAAAAATTGCCCAAGGCACAACGGCAATTGACCTTGTTGCCTTTAATCAAGGACATCTGGCGCAGGAATTTCAACAAGCGCAAAATCTTTGCCTTGCAACAACCTTATCGATTAATAAGTGGAATGGGCAAACGACTGTTCAATTAATGTTGGAAGATGCGCGTGTTGAGGGTGTTCAGTTGATTGATATTCGCTCCAAAACGGCTAGCCTTCCAGAACGTGTTCCAGTATTGGCTGAAGATAGCACGGCAAATGAAGTTGTGGTGTTAGACATTCCTGATAAGGCTGAAGAATTGAAATCACTCTTTGTCGGTCGTCATTTTGAAGCCGTTTATTTTAAAAATCATATTAAACGTGCTTATTATCTGACAGGCTATGGCACACGTGACCAATTTGCTAAGCTTTATAAAACTATTTATCAATTCCCAGAATTTGATGTTCGCTACAAGTTGAAAGATTTGAGTCAATACCTTAATATCCCTGATATTTTGCTCGTTAAAATGATTCAGATTTTTGATGAATTAGATTTTGTAACCATCACAGATGGTGTTATGGTCGTCAACAAAGATGCCCAGAAACGCAGTATTTCAGATAGCCAAATCTACCAAGACCTCAAACAACAAGTTAAATTCCAAGAGCTAATGGCGCTCGGAACCCCACAAGAAATTTACGATTGGCTGACTGATGAAGATGACTAAAAATAACCTCCTTGGAATATTATAGTTCCAAGGAGGTTTTTAATTTGTTGTTTTAAACTAAATTGAATATTAAGTTTTTTTATAAAAAATGTTAGTTTGGTATTTACTTTAGCTTTATTCTATGATATATATATATATATGTACAATATAGTTATTATGTACAATATAGTTATTTACGAAAAGGAGACAAAAAGTGGATTCAAAGAATACGAATCAAAATGAAAAGAAAACAAATAAGTTTTCTGAGGTTGTTGGGAAAGCAAAATCACAATGGAGTGGTTTAAGCCAAACGAAGAAAATCATCGCTGGAGTTGCTGGTGTTGTTGTAATTGGTGGAGTAGGAGTTGCTATTTATCAAGCTTCAACAGGGACTTCTGTTGCTAGTGCGGTATCTGGAAGTCCACTAAAAGTTACGGTTAATTCAGCCGATGTCATCGTACCAGACGACGCAGCAAAGGGCACTACCTATGTTGCTTATAATGTTACTCTTGAAAATAAAGGTAGCGACAAAATTCAGATTTTATCGGAACCGCAACTAGTAGATGAAGACGGTGAAACACTATCAAGTGAATATGTCTATACATCAACAGATGATTTTAAGCCTATGGATCTTACTGGAGCAAGTCTAGGTAAAGGGAAGAAAAAAACTGGTTACCTTGTTTATAAACTTGATCCAAAGGAAAGTAAAGATTATTCAATTGAAGCAGAGTGTATAGTAGACGATAGTTACAATAAAAAAGAAGCAGAACAATCACTTGCAAAAGTTACAGTTACCGATAACCGAGATAAAATTGAACAATTAGCGTCTGATTATATTAACCAAGTATTTTTGGCTTCTCAATCAACATCAATTGGGCAATCAACTTCGGTAGGAGTTAAGGCATCGGATACAGCTCAAGTAACAAACTTGGCAAGTAAATCCGATAAGAAAAAAGATGATAAGAAAAAAGATGATGATTTCCAACTTGGAAATAATATCGAGGCAGATAAAGAATTATTTGTGAAACGTTTCAAAGAAGGATTAGGTTCAAGTTTTGATTACTTCACACCAAGTGATAGCGAAATGCAAACTTTTGTTAATCAATATATGGAAGCCAATGCCAAACGTGCACAAGTTAGTGTGTCTGTTGAAGAACTGTATCCAACTTCTGCAAAAGTAAAAGTTGAATCTAAATCAATTGATCTTGGTAAAGTTGATATGAATGCTTTGCTTAACGATTACATTAAACAAGCAACTGGTAAAGATTTTTCTTCTGATGACGCAATAATGCAGGATGCAGAAAAATATGTCTTTGCTAGTGTTCCAAGTCATTTGGATTCAACAGAATTAGCCGCAGAAACAGATGAAAATAGTATTTCGTTATCACTTAAAGATAAAAAATGGTCAGTGGATTCATCTGATAAAGATAGTAACTATGGTTATTCTGGTTTGCAAAGATCAATGTCAGGACATTTCTTCTATTAAAAATAGTGATTCATTAAAAACGGTTACGATAGGCGCAAGCTTATGGTGGCTGTTTTTTTCATTTTCCTAGGTCTCAAGGCTGATTTTTAATGTGTTAGCCGTTTTATTTAGTTTTGTTTAAGTAAAAGCCGTATGCTACTTGCTATAATCTTTGAAAGCAATGAGAGGAAAGAGCGAAGCTCTCTTGGTAAAGTAATATGCCTAATCATTTTGATCAAGAGCCTGGCGAACCTTGTGGTTTTGGCGGACCTCGTCCACCCCATCGCCTACCTTACTGTTATCGAAGAGGCGGATTTGGTCTTGGGAGTATTTTGTTAGCAGGTGCTTTGATTGGTAAATCTTCACTAAATCAAACGCAAAATACCACTAGAAAGACAAAAGACGTTACTAATGATGATGACGGTTTAGTTTGGTAAATGACTAAAAAAGTAAGAATATCATATCGTTAATTATGTCATCATACAAAAAAGATTCACCCAGACTCATAAAAGAGCTAGGTGAATTTTTTTATTTTCGATTTCTCAAACCGTCTTTTGGTGTGGTAAATGGGATACTGTCAGAAACTTGGGCGCTTGTGATACCCAATTCTGCCAAGGTTTCAAGGGATGGTTTGACATAGGTATCTTTTGGAAAGTTCTGTTTGACATCAATGGTGAATTTACCGCTGTAAACACTAAATGCTTGCATTTAGTACAGATTAGTACTATAATAAAAACCTAAAAATATCGAATTCCAAGACCTTGTTCGTGTTGTAATGGCTTGGTATTGTAGGAATTCTTGTTAATGGAGGTAGCGTATGTGTACAGCTATAACTTATCAAACTAAAGACAATTATTTTGGTCGAAATCTTGATTTGGACTTTTCTTACAATGAAACGGTAACGATTTGTCCTCGAAATTATCCTTTTTCGTTTAGACACCAAGGAGAAAATAACAGCCATTTTGCCATGATTGGAATGGCAACGGTAGTAGCTGATTACCCACTTTATTACGAAGCAGTTAATGAAAAAGGGTTAGGAATGGCAGGTTTGAATTTCCCTGAAAATGCCGACTATAAAGAAGTAGCAGAAGGGAAAGACAACCTTGCATCTTTTGAATTGATTCCATGGTTCTTATCACAATGCCAATCTGTTGCTGAAGTTAAGAAACTTTGCCAAAATCTTAACGTCACAAATGAAGCATTTAGTGATGATTTTCAACCAAGTCCCTTGCACTGGTTGATTGCAGACCGCAATGAAGCTATTGTGTTGGAATCTGTGGCTAGTGGTCTTAAGGTCTATGATAACCCAACAGGTGTTTTGACAAATAACCCAACTTTTGATAAACAATTATTCAATTTGAACAATTATCGTCACCTTTCTCCAAAAGTTTCTGACAATCTCTTTTCTACAGAAATTACCTTAGACACTTATAGCCGAGGAATGGGAGGCCTTGGTTTGCCTGGGGATTTATCATCAATGTCACGCTATGTTAAGGTAGCCTTTACTAAATTAAATTCAGTAGCAGAAGATACAGAAGTATCTAGTGTTAACCAGTTCTTCCATATTTTGAAATCCGTTGAACAACAAAAAGGGTTATGTTACGTGGATGAAAGCGGCAAATACGAATACACCATTTACAGTTCATGTATCAACACAGAAAAAGGTATTTATTACTACACAACTTACGATAATTCACAGATTACAGCTGTCGATATGCATAAGGAAAATTTGGATAATAACAAGTTAGTTACTTATCCATTGATTAAAGATTGGCAAGTGAATTATCAAAATTAAGGTCTTGAAAATTTATTACCCAAATCCCCTTCTTTTTTCGAAAAATATGCTATAATGAAATGTAAAACATTTTTTGGCAAAAAGCCCATAGAAAGAAGAAAATGGATTTAAAAAATTATATTGCTACAATTGAAAACTATCCTAAAGAAGGGGTCACTTTCCGTGATATTTCTCCTTTGATGGCAGATGGAAATGCTTATAGTTATGCTGTTCGCGAAATTGTACAGTATGCTACTGACAAGAAGATTGACATGATTGTTGGCCCAGAGGCACGCGGATTTATCGTCGGATGCCCAGTTGCATTTGAACTTGGAATTGGTTTCGCACCAGTTCGTAAACCTGGTAAATTGCCACGTGAAGTAATCTCAGCTGATTACCAAAAAGAATACGGCATTGATACATTATGTATGCACGCTGACGCTATTAAACCTGGACAACGTGTTCTTATCGTTGACGACCTTTTGGCAACAGGTGGTACGGTTAAAGCAACTATCGAAATGGTAGAACGCCTTGGCGGTGTTGTAGCTGGATGTGCTTTCCTTGTTGAATTGGACGGCTTGAACGGACGTAAAGCACTTGAAGGTTACGATACAAAAGTTTTAATGAATTTCCCAGGGTAATTATAGCTAAAAACTATAACTGCTTAGAGAAATTATATAATTGAAACTATATCTCCATATTTTATAATATTACGTAAGAAATATTATAAAATGGAGATATTTTCATGCCAATAAAACTTGATAAAGAATTGCCGGCGTTAGACATTTTACGCGAAGAGAATGTCTTCATTATGGATAATAAACGTGCTAAACATCAAGATATTAGACCAATGGATTTTCTCATTGTTAACTTGATGTCAACAAAAGAAGTGACAGAGACACAGCATTTACGCCTGTTAGCCAATACGCCTTTGCAAATTAATGTTGAGTTTCTTTATATGAGGAGCCATGAGTCTAAAAATACAACTGCTGAACATTTAGAAACTTTTTACAAAACATTTGACGATGTGCGACATATGTATTATGATGGATTAATCATAACAGGTGCTCCTGTTGAAACTTTGGATTATGAAGAAGTTGATTACTGGAGCGAACTTTGTCAAATCTTTGATTGGTCTAAAACACACGTTTATTCAACCCTTCATCTTTGTTGGGGAGCACAAGCGGGTTTATACTATAAATACGGCATCAAAAAAGTTTTGTTAGACCGTAAGTTATCAGGTGCTTTTTTCACAAGACATTGTTAGCCCTGAAAATTCTATCGTACGTGGATTCGATGATAGTTTTACGGCGGCACATTCACGTTATACTGAAGTGCGTCGTGAGGGTGTTGAAAAAATGGATGACTTGGAAGTTATTGCGGCAAGTGAAGTTGTTGGCTTGTCTATTGTGGCTAGTAAAGATTTGCGTGAAGTTTATAGCTTTGGACATTTAGAATATGATCGAGAAACCCTTGATAGGGAATATAAACGTGATGTTAAGGTTGGAAAAAATCCTAACATTCCAGAACACTATTATTTGAATGACGACCCCGCCCAAAATGTGCCAATGCACTGGAATTTGGCAGCAACAACATTCTTTAGTAACTGGATTAATTATGCTGTTTATCAGGAAACTCCATATTCATTGGAAGAACTGGAAAAAGATTTTTCATTTTATGGTTACCTATAATCAGACAGGGCTGATTTTCTGACAATAAAACGCGCTAAATCTCTATCTCGGATGACTTGATGGATACGATTATCTTTTAGGAATATTATTATGAGTTTTTTAGAAAATTTTAAATCGGGTAATTTGGTGTTACCGAGTGCTCTTCTTTTTCATTATAAAGATATCTTCAAAAGTTCAGATGACTTTTTGATTTGGGAGTTTATTTATTTGCAAAACACGACCAAAATGGATGACTTGGTGCCTAGTCAAATTGCGACTGCTTTAGACAAGACAGTTGCCGAAGTGAATCGTTCGATTTCTGATTTGACAGCGCAAGGTCTTTTGGATATGAAAACCATTGAGCTTGGTAGTGAAATTGAGGTTATTTTTGATGCAAGTCCAGTCTTGGTACTTTTGGATGACTTGTTAGCTAAACCTACAGAGACCCAAGAAAAAGAAGCTTCAAATCCTATCAAAGAATTGGTTAAAGATTTTGAGCGTGAGTTAGGACGTATGCTTAGTCCATTTGAACTGGAAGATTTGCAAAAAACAATTCGTGAGGACAAGACAGACCCTGGTTTGGTTCGGGCAGCTCTTCGTGAAGCTGTTTTTAATGGTAAAACAAATTGGAATTATATCAATGCGATTTTACGTAACTGGCGTCGTGAGGGCATTACAACCATGCGTCAAGTTGAGGAACGTCGTAAAGAGCACGAGGACTCGAAAGCAGGCAAAGTATCCGTATCAGATGATTTTCTAGCTGCTATGGATTTATGGAGTGACTAATGAGAGTAGGACGTGAACGTTTAAAGAAAATCTTAGCTATTATTGGTGAAATGTATCCAGAGGCACGTGGTGAATTGGAGTGGGAGACACCATTTCAATTGCTAATCGCGGTCATTTTATCTGCGCAAACGACAGATAAGGCGGTTAATAAAATCACGCCAAACCTTTGGAAAAAATACCCTGAAATTGCTGATTTAGCCAATGCAAATTTAGAAGATGTTGAAGATTGTCTAAGAACGATTGGTCTTTATAAAAATAAAGCTAAAAATATCGTCAAGACAACGCGAGCTATTTTACGAGATTTTGATGGCAAGGTTCCAAAGACTCATAAGGAGCTTGAAAGTTTGCCTGGAGTTGGACGTAAGACGGCTAATGTTGTTTTGGCAGAAGTGTATGGTATCCCATCCATCGCTGTGGATACTCATGTGTCACGTATTGCTAAACGTCTCAATATCTCAGCACCAGATGCTGATGTTACCGAAATTGAGCAAGACTTGATGAAGAAAATTCCAAAGAAAGATTGGATTTTAACACATCATCGCTTGATTTTCTTTGGACGTTATCATTGCTTGGCTAAAAAGCCAAAATGTGACACCTGCCCTGTTCAATCCTACTGCAAGTATTACAAAGATAATGTGAAAAATAATTAGGGAGTGAGACAGAAATCGGTAATTTCGAAGAAATTCGATTTCGTCGTCTCACCCCCGCAAGGTTGAGTAGGGGTGTAAAGGCTGATTTATCAGCGTATTAGAACCCACTCAACTACTGCGTCTTGTAATAATAACTATATAAACAAAGAAGCTGAGCACTTTTGTCTCAGTCTCTTTTGATATAATTGAAATGAATGATATTTTAGAAGGAAAATTTATGCAGACAGTATTATCACAACGTTTGACTGCTGTGGCGGAATTTGTACCGCAGGGGGCACGTTTACTTGATGTTGGAAGTGACCATGCTTACTTACCAATTGTTTTGACAGAAGAGGAAAAAATTTCATTTGCTATTGCAGGTGAAGTGGTTAAAGGACCTTATGAATCAGCGCTTCATAATGTTGCAGGATCTGGTTTAGCTGATAAAATCGCTGTTCGTTTAGCAGACGGTTTAGCAGCTTTTGACGAATCTGATAATGTGACAGCTATCACCATTTGTGGCATGGGTGGTGGTTTGATTGCTGATATTCTCACAGCTGGCGTTGATAAATTAGCAAGTGTTGAGCGTCTGATTTTACAACCTAATAACCGTGAGGATGAGCTTCGTGCTTGGCTTATGGCAAATCATTTCAAAATTATTGCGGAAAAAATCATGACTGAAAATGATAAATTCTACGAAATCATGGTGGTAGAACATGGGGAAATGACTTTGTCGGATACAGAATTGCGTTTTGGACCATTTTTAAATCAAGAAAAATCAGCAATCTTCAAATTACGTTGGAAACGTGAATTGAAAAAATTAGAGATTGCTTTGCCACATATTCCTAAAAATCGTATAGATGACCGCGAAGCCATTTCACAAAAAATAGCAGCAATTAAGGAGGCTATCAATGAAAGCAAGTGAGATTATTGCTCGTTATGAGGCGTATTGCCCACGCGAATTATCTATGGAAGGAGATATTTCGGGGCTTCAAATTGGCACCCTTGATAAGGATGTTAATCGTGTGATGATTGCGCTTGATGTCCGTGAGACGACGGTTGCAGAAGCAATTGAAGAAGGTGTTGATTTGATTATTGTTAAACACGCTCCGATTTTTAAACCGCTTAAGGACTTGGTCGCAATGGCACAAAATCAGATTTACCTTGACTTGGTGAAGCACGATATTGCCGTTTATGTTAGTCATACCAACATTGATATTGTGCCAGATGGTTTAAATGATTGGTTTTGTGAGCTCTTGGAGATTACGGACACTGACATTTTGACACCAACTGCAGATAGCTATGGGATTGGTCGTATCGGAAAGATTGAGAAGCAGACTTTTTCCGATTTTGCATTAAAAGTAAAAGAAACATTCCATTTGGATAGTGTACGCCTAGTTGCTTATGGAAATCAGGAAACACTTGTTAACCGTGTTGCGATTTGTGGCGGAAGTGGTCAAGGATTTTACCGTGACGCAATGGAAAAAGGGGCACAAGTGTATATCACAGGAGATATTTACTATCACACAGCCCAAGAAATGATTACAAACGGTATGCTTGCGATTGACCCTGGGCATCACATCGAGGTGCTTTTTATCGATAAATTGGTTGAAAAATTCAATGCTTGGAAAGCCGATAATCAATGGAATGTTGATTTTATAGCCAGCCAATCCGAAACTAATCCATTTTATCATTTATAATAAGTTGTGGGATTGAGAAGAAGTCTCAATCCTATTTTTGTTTAAAAATGTCATGTTAATGCAGAATTCGTGCTATTTCAGCGCGGGAAATTCCTGAAAACCTTGCAAAAATAGGAAACTTAGTGACAGCATTTCCAAAAAATGGTAAAATAGGACTGATAATTAATAAAGAGGGAGACCTTAACTATGAAAGGTATTATTCTAGCAGGAGGATCTGGTACACGTTTGTACCCATTGACTCGTGCGGCTTCAAAACAACTTATGCCAGTGTATGATAAACCAATGATTTACTATCCATTGTCTACACTAATGTTGGCAGGAATTCGAGATATTTTAATCATCTCAACACCGACTGACATTCATCGTTTTGAAGAATTACTTGGTGATGGGGCAGAATTTGGAATTTCGCTTTCTTATGCCGTCCAACCAAGCCCAGACGGATTGGCACAAGCTTTTATCATCGGTGAAGAATTCATCGGTGATGATAACGTTGCTCTTATCTTAGGAGACAACATTTATCATGGACCAGGACTTAGCAAAATCCTTCAAAAAGCAGCTAGCAAAGAAAAAGGGGCTACTGTCTTTGGTTACCAAGTCAAAGACCCAGAACGTTTTGGTGTTGTTGAATTTGACGACAATCGCAACGCGATTTCAATCGAAGAAAAACCAGAACATCCAAAATCTCACTATGCTGTAACAGGTCTTTATTTCTATGACAATGATGTTGTTGAAATTGCTAAAAGCATTAAACCAAGTGCGCGTGGTGAACTTGAAATTACAGATGTCAACAAAGTTTACCTTGAACGTGGCGACCTTTCTGTAGAAGTTATGGAACGTGGTTTTGCATGGCTTGATACAGGAACGCACGAAAGTCTTTTGGAAGCAGCTCAATACATTGAAACTGTACAACGTATGCAAAATCTTCAAGTGGCAAATTTGGAAGAAATTGCTTACCGCATGGGTTACATCACAAAAGAAGAGGTTCATAATCTTGCACAACCATTGAAGAAAAACGAATACGGAAAATACTTGCTTCGTTTGATTGGAGAAGAGTAATGACAGAACAGTTTTTTGGTAAAGAATTAGCAGCGCGCAAAATTGAAGCTATCCCTGGGATGATTGAATTTGATATTCCAGTTCACGGTGACAACCGCGGATGGTTCAAAGAAAACTTCCAAAAAGAAAAAATGGTTCCTCTTGGTTTTCCAGAATCTTTCTTTGCAGAAGGTAAATTACAAAATAACGTCAGCTTCTCACATAAAAATGTTTTGCGTGGACTTCATGCAGAACCTTGGGATAAATACATCTCTGTGGCTGACGAAGGTAAAGTTCTAGGGGCATGGGTTGACCTACGTGAAAGTGACAGCTTTGGTCATGTTTATCAAACTGTTATTGATGCCTCAAAAGGTATCTTTGTTCCTCGCGGTGTTGCCAATGGTTTCCAAGTATTGTCTGATAAAGTTGCATATAGCTATTTGGTTAATGATTACTGGGCACTTGAACTCAAACCAAAATATGCCTTTGTTAACTATGCAGACCCAACATTAGGCATTAAATGGGAAAACTTGGAAGCAGCAGAAGTCTCTGAAGCTGACAAAAATCACCCGTTGCTTAAAGACGTTAAACCATTAAGCAAAGAAGATTTGTAATACCTAATAAAAAATAAATCAGAAAGGAATGTTCAGTTTATTAAAAAACTGAACACGGGACTAAATCTCTGAGAAAAAAGATAAATCTTCCTAGACGCTAGTCGTCTGCGTCGGATTTTCTATTTTTCCACGAGATTTTTCGCAAGCGAAACGTCCCTTTGTATCTTAAATTATGTCTGAATACAAAAATATCATTGTAACTGGTGGCGCTGGTTTCATCGGTTCAAACTTCGTACACTATGTCTATAATAACCACCCAGACGTACACGTTACTGTTCTTGATAAATTAACATACGCTGGTAACCGTGCTAACTTGGAAGAAATCCTTGGTGACCGTGTTGAATTGGTTGTTGGTGACATTGCAGATGCTGAATTGGTTGATAAATTAGCTGCTAAAGCTGATGCTATCGTTCACTACGCTGCTGAAAGCCACAACGATAACTCATTGAAAGATCCAAGCCCATTCATCCAAACAAACTTTGTTGGAACGTACACACTTTTGGAAGCAGCTCGTAAATACGATATTCGTTTCCACCACGTATCAACTGACGAAGTTTACGGAGACCTTCCACTTCGTGAAGACCTTCCAGGACATGGTGAAGGACCAGGTGAAAAATTTACTGCTGAAACAAAGTACAATCCAAGTTCACCTTATTCATCAACAAAAGCTGCATCAGATTTGATTGTTAAAGCTTGGGTACGTTCATTTGGCGTTAAAGCAACTATTTCTAACTGCTCTAACAACTATGGACCATACCAACACATCGAAAAATTCATTCCTCGTCAAATCACAAACATTTTGTCAGGAATTAAACCAAAACTTTACGGTGACGGTAAAAACGTTCGTGACTGGATTCACACAAACGACCACTCAACTGGTGTTTGGGCTATCTTGACTAAAGGACGTATCGGTGAAACTTACCTTATCGGTGCTGATGGTGAAAAGAACAATAAAGAAGTTCTTGAACTTATCCTTGAAAAAATGGGGCAACCAAAAGACGCTTATGACCACGTAACAGACCGTGCTGGTCACGACCTTCGTTACGCTATTGATTCAACTAAACTTCGTGAAGAACTTAGTTGGAAACCTCAATTCACAAACTTTGAAGAAGGACTTGAAGCAACAATCAAATGGTACACAGATAACCAAGATTGGTGGAAAGCTGAAAAAGAAGCTGTTGAAGCTAACTACGCTAAAACACAAAAAGTTCTTGACAAATAATCATAAAAGCCTATCGTATTGGCTCTTTGTCAACTGTAGCGGGTGGCACAGTTAAGCTCTAGAGGCTGGGCAAAAACTAGCTTCAGAATACAAAAAAACGAGTATTTCCGCAGTTGGAGCTACTC
>CAKPVT010000023.1 GCA_934196125.1 uncultured Streptococcus sp.
ATCTTCGTAACTCAATTTCATACAAAAACACCCCAAAAGTTAGATTTTTTCTGTCCAACTTTTGGGGTGCAGTTCATAATAATCCCTCTTTTTTCTTTCGCTTTATACTCATTATATCATAACAAATGCTCCTCTGAATAAATTATAGTAACTTTCTAAAAACGTTAAAAATTATGGGACAACCCCAGAAAAAAAGTGAGATACAATAATTATCTCACTTTAGTTTTAATATAAAATCCTAAGATTTTTAGACGACTCACGTTGCCTTTTTATTATCCCTTATTAATTAAGCGTTGAAGCTTTCTGTTAATTGTGGAACAACTTGTTTTTTACGTGAAACAGCACCTGCAAGGAATGCGTGGTTGTTTTCAAGTTTGAAGTTGAATGCTGCTTCAACTTTATCCATGTTAGCACCAAGTGCCAAGATTTCAGAGTTTGAGTTAAGGATATCAGTAATCATAAGAACAAAGTCAGAGTATCCGTTAGCTTGGATAGCAGCTGTCATTGCAGCTTCGATTTCTGCTTGACGTTCAAGAACTTCGTTGATATCAACTGTATTAACTTGTGCAACACGAACTTGGTTTCCGTTAAGTTCGAATGATTTTGCATCGATGTCAATCAATTCTTCAGCAGATTTTGTTGCCAAGTTTGTACCAGCTTTAAGCAATGCCAAACCATATTCTTCAAGGTTTACACCTGCGATTTCTGCCAAGTCAGCAGCAACAGCTGGGTCAGTTGCATGAGTTGTTGGTGATTTAAGAAGAAGTGTATCTGAAATCAAACCAGACAAAAGCAAACCAGCCATTTCTTTAGGAATAACAACGTTATTTTCTTTGTATAGGCGGTAAACGATTGATGAAGCTGAACCAACTGGTTCTAAACGCATGTAAAGTGGGTTAGCTGTTTCAAAGTTTGCAACACGGTGGTGATCAACAACTTCGATAACTTCAACGTCACGAATATCAGAGATTGATTGTTGGAATTCGTTGTGGTCTGTCAAAATAACTTGGTCAGCCCCTTCAGCTTTTGCTGATTCAACAACACGTGGTGCTTCTACACCAAAGTAATTCAAAGCAAAAGTTGTTTCTTCATTAGGTATTCCAAGAGCAACAGCTTCAGCATCAACACCAAGTTCACGTTTCAAATATGCATAAGCAACTGATGAACCGATAGCATCAGAGTCTGGATTTTGGTGACCAAAAACTAAAATTTTAGACATGTTTTCTACCTCATAATAATTATCTATTCTTATTTTAGCAAAATTTAAGGGAGATAGCAAAGTCAGCAGCTGCTTTTATCGCAATAATAGCACAAAAAGAGCACCTTTATCACTAATTATTGTTAATTACTGATAAAAATGCTTCTATATTTAGTCTTTTTCTGTTGTGTTTTGTGTGGAATCAATGTTGGTTGCTTTGACATCAGGTGTTTCATTATCAGAAGAATCGTCCTTGGCAGCTTCTGCTTTTGCCGTTTTTTCTTGCTCTAAGGCTAAGCGCAACAAGCGTTCTTCCTCCTCACGATTTTCTTGATTACGGATAGCTTCTTGTTCTTTGCGATAAGCCATGTACTTTCGGCTATTATCCACAATGTGCAATCCCTTCACACCTTTGGCTAGCAAACGCCAAATAAAGGTAATAAGTGATTCAATCAAGAGTAAGATTTCAATCGCAATGACACCAAGTAAACTCCAAGCCATAAAAAGTGTCACCAATAATTGAGAAAAAATCTTTTTCAGATTACCTAGGTCATTGTTATGGATAGACAATGTTTCAAGGAAAAGGTTCAAGATACCTTGTAAGAGCCCAGAATTTACAGACTTGTCGTCGTTTAAATTCAAAGCTGCCTCATCTTGATTTGGCAAAACAAGGACAATGTCCCTGTCTTGAATATAATCAACCTTATCTCCCAGTTTTATGTCAAAATCAAATAAATCACGCGCAAGCTTTTTTATTTTTCCGTCTTGCGTCAAATAAACGAATTCGTCGTCAAATTTTAAAATTTTGTAACTGTTCATAGATTCTACCTTATGCTAGAGCTTACCAAAGTTTCAAGCTAATGTCAATATTTTTACTGATGAATTCGTTTCATGTACTCGGTGTAAGATTCTGTATGCATCAAGTCTTTGGCATTTTGCACACGCTCTTTCGTTGGAGGTTTAACACCTTCCAAAGTATATGGAATGCCGAGCTCATGCCACTTAAATTCACCCAAGGTGTGATAAGGAAGAATTTCAAATTTATCCACATTTTTCAACGTTGCGACAAATTTGCCAAGTTCAATCAAATCATCATCAAAATCAGTTAAGCCAGGTACCAAAACGTGACGAATCCAAACAGGAATACCCTTGTCAGATAAATAACGCGCAAATGCCAAAATATTAGTATTTGGCTGGCGTGTCACAACAATATGTTGTTTAGGATTAATTTCTTTCAAATCTAAAAGAACCAAATCTGTTACTGCTAACAATTTATCCACAATTTCATGGTATTCTGGTGTGTCACGAAAAGCAAAACCACAAGTATCTAACGTGCAATGAATGCCCAATTCTTTTGCTTTTGTGAAAAGTGCTGTGACAAATTCAATCTGTAACATGGCTTCACCACCTGATACGGTAATGCCACCATTGTTTCTCCAGAAATGCTTGTAACGCAAAGCCTCAGCCAACACATCATCAACTGTGCGTTCTTGCGATTGATTGGTTTCCATAGCCCAAGTGTCTGGATTGTGGCAATATTGACAGCGCATCTTGCAGCCCTGCATAAAAATTACAAACCGAATCCCTGGACCGTCCACAGAGCCAAAACTTTCTGTTGAGTGAATCATCCCAGTTACTTTTCCGTAATCAATTTCAGTCATTTTTTTCTTCCTTTGTAACCGTTTTGCCTGCTTTCATTATAACATTTTCTAAAGGAAAAAGACTAAGATTAGCTTAGTCTTCTTCAATACTCTGTTCTATATCAGAAAAAATAACTTTCAGTTTTGTAACACGTCCGTCTTTAACTTTATCATTTGTCAAAGCAAGGTGTTTTTCTTTCGTATCCACTTCAAACGTTTCACGACTATCTTGGTCCGGAATATTTCCCACACCAGTTAGGTAGTAACCAGCAATAGTATCCACATCATCACTTTCAAGATCGACGTCAAAATAGTCATTAAATTCGTTGATGGTCATTGTCCCAAGAACAATATAAGTATGTTCACCAATTTCACGGACAAATTGCTCTGCTTTATCTGTTTCGTCGTCGATTTCTCCGACGATTTCTTCAAGCAAATCCTCAAGTGTGACAATACCTGCAACGCCACCATATTCGTCTAACAAAATTGCCATTTGATTTTGGGTATTTCTCAATTGGCGTAACAAATCGTCCACAAAAATCGTTTCTGGAACAAAGAGCGGTTCTTGCAAAATCTTACGCAAGACAATATTGTCAAAACCATCACGGAAACCAGCGTCCAGCAGGCGTTTGGTGTGAAGTACACCAATAATCTTATCCTTATCATCATCATAGACAGGAATACGTGAAAAATTCTGTTTGAGAATTTCTTGAATATTTTCTTGTGTATCATCATTGATGTCAATCATAAAAGCATCTGTTCTTGGAACCATAACTTCACGCGCCATTAATTCGTCAAGCGAAAAGATACCTTGTAACATCTCAATTTCTTCAGCATCTAGCGTTTCTTCACTATTTGACAGCATGTATTCAATTTCATCACGGGTCATTTTTTCGTCCGCATCATCAAATTGCATTGGCGTAATACGTGAGAGAAGATTGGTTGACGCTGATAAGAGCCAAACAAAAGGACTAACAATTTTTCCAAGAAAAATGATAACAGGGGCAGAGATAACAGCCAGATTTTCCTTGAGATTCATGGCAATACGTTTTGGATAAAGCTCACCAAGAACAATGGAAATATAGGTCAAAAAGACAAGGGAAATAACACTACCTACTGTCTGAGCCCAAACAAAATCTCCAAACCAAGAAGCAATAACACCTCCAAGAGAGGCGGATAAGCTAGCCCCTTGTAAGAGACTGATAAAGGTGATACCAACTTGAATCGTTGATAAAAAATTATTAGGATTTTCCAAAACAGACAATAGACGAATGAATTTCTTATCGCCTTCTTCTGCTTTTTGTTCAACACGTGAACGATTAAGGGAAACTAATGCCATCTCAGAAGCTGAGAAAAAAGCATTTAGCAAGGTCAAAATTAATAATAAAACAAATTGCAAAACTAAATTCTGACTGGGGTCTTCCATATCAATTCTACTCCTATTCTTCAAATATCTATTATGGTAAGATTTTATTCTCCACGACAAAATAGTACAGTGATTACATTATAGCATATTTTTGCATTTATGTAATAGGCAAACAGCCTTATCAACCATATTTTAGAATGCTAAACTAAAATATCAAAATTTTCAGAAAAATGATATAATAACTATTAAAAACACATGGAGGTCTCCAGATGTTACAAGTAAAACTTAAAAATGTCAGCTTAGAACGTCAACATAAATTATTATTAAGAAATCTTAACTTGGAAGTTAACAAGGAGGGGAACATTGGGCTATTTTAGGGCTTAACGATTCTGGTAAGACAACACTTTTAAAGCTTATCATGGCTGAATATTGGAAAACAGACGGTGAGGTGGAAGTCTTAGGAACACCATTTGGTGGTACTGATATTAGCGATATTCGTACCAAAATTGGTATCGTTGGCTCATTTATTGCTGAGCGACTTCCAGCCAATATGCTTGCTGAAAAAATCGTTTTGACTGGGAAATACAAATCAAGCATTCTTTACAAAGAATACGGTGAAAAAGAACTTGATGAAGCACGACAAATGCTGATTTCAATTGGTGACAAACATCTGCTTGGACGTATTTATGCTAGTCTGTCATAAGGTGAAAAACAACTGCTCCTTATCGCACGTAGTTTAATGGAAAATTCTGAAATTTTAATTTTAGATGAGGCTACAAGCGGACTTGATTTGTTTGCGCGCGAAAAACTATTGACACAGATTGAGCAAATCACAAGTCTTCCTAATGCTCCAACAATTCTCTACGTGACACACCATGCTGAAGAAATCACACAATCAATGACTCATGTCTTGTTGCTGAAGAAAGGAGAAATCATTGCCCAAGGTCCTAAAAATGATGTTTTGACTGAGGACATTTTAACCGATTTCTATGACCAAACCATCTCAATCATCCCACTAGGCGACGAACGCATTTACATCAAACCTGAATTTAAATCATAACAGTAAAACCCCTAGGACATTTTCGTTCTAGGGGTCATTTTATAATAAAGTAATTATATGGTAGTGTTCTATAGTCATCTTTTAACGAATAACTTTCGAGTTTATTGACATTGCGGCGTAGGAAGGTTACATAGCTTGGTGTGATGTCACCACGCATTTCATATTCAGCAATCACTTACCAGTCACATAACCAACTGCCAGCATTGTTATCAAAACAGTTGGCAAAATCAGATAAGCCACAATCGACTTGTATTTGACAAAGGTCGTCACATCACTTTCTTGCCCCTCTCTAAAATTAAGCAGTGCAATTACCACAGCCAGAAATAGCTCTGAATTTAAAGTGAGTGTCGTCTCTTTTGCTAAAACACCCACCAAAATTCCCAAAACAATTTAGATAAAAGGTAAAGGCAATTTAGGATAAAGATAATTAATGACGTTGGAAACAATGAGCATTAATAAAAATGCTATAACAAGGATAGAACTCTCGATAAACCGTCACTCCTTATCGTTGTTTTTGGCGGCAATAAACAGTAAAGCGTTCTTTTTGCTTGGCAATTTTTTGATCAATAGCCGTAACATCTTTACGATCACGAAGTCGTACGCAGCGTTCTTTTTCAAGACTGGCTAACTTTTTCTTGATTGTCAAGATTTTCTATGCATCTTCTTCTGACAGCTTGGCACACGGTTTAGTGTTTGCGTCATCTAAATATTTTTGATGCATTTGATGTCATTTTTCACGAACCGTTACGGTTTGCATAATGCTTAACTCTCTTTTGACTGTTTTAATTTTTCAATCATCACTAAAAATGGTGGTTGATTAATTTGGTTTAAAGGTTGATACAGCATGGCAGTAAAAAGCCTTTGGTCTAGCTGATTGACATATTCTAGCACAGCATCTTTTTCCATGTCGCCGCCTTCATGTCCATAGTAAATCATGATAGCTAAGCGACCACCAACCTCAAGCTTTTCTAAAATTTTCTCCACAGCAATCAAGGTTGTGTCAGGTTTAGTGATAACCGTTTTATCAGCGCTTGGCAAATACCCTAGATTGAAAATAGCTGCGCGAATTGGTTGATTCACATAATAGTCAATATGTTGATGCCCATCCAAAATTAAATGAGCGTTGTGAATTTCTTGTTTTTCTAAACGTTCTTTCGTGCTTTGCAAAGCTTGTTCTTGCACATCAAAAGCATAAACCTCTTTAGCATGTTGGGCAAGAAAAGCTGTGTCATTGCCATTTCCCATGGTCGCATCAACTGCGATAGCTTGTTCATCCAAAACTTCAGCTAAAAAATCATGAGATAAATGCAAAGGACGTTTTATCATAACACGACCTCCTTATTTTCTAGCTTACACCCTTGATAAGAACCACGGCGTTCCATTTCTTGATCAATGGCATTTAAGACTTCCCATTTTTTAAGACTCCACATTGGACCAATGAGCATATCGCGCGGAGCATCACCTGTAATACGATGAATAATGATATTTGGGGGAATAATCTCCAGTTGATCACAGATGATATTGACATATTCTTCCATGCCCAGCAATTTTAAACGCCTTTCATGGTAATCACGTTGCATTTTCGTACTTGTCATCAAATGCAATAAATGAAGCTTAATCCCGTCAATGTCATTATCTGTCACACAACGTCTGACATTTTCAATCATCATGTCATGCGTTTCATCAGGCAGACCATTAATCAAATGTGAAACAATCTCAACTTTCGGCGCTAACTGACGCAGGCGTTTAACTGTTTCAACGTAAAGATCATAAGTATGCGCACGATTAATGATTTTGGACGTTTCATCATAAGTTGTTTGCAAACCAAGCTCAACCGTTACATGCATACGCTCAGAAAGCTCAGCAATATAAGTAATCGTCTCATCTGGCAAGCAATCTGGACGTGTCCCAATATTGATACCAACCACCCCAGGTTCATTAATGGCTTGCTCATAACGCTCACGAATAACATCTACGGTATCATGCGTATTTGTGAAATTTTGAAAATAAACCAAGTATTTCTTAACATCTGGCCATTTGCGGTGCATGAAATCAATTTCTTTGTAAAATTGGTCACGAATTGGTGCATCAGGAGCAACAATCGCATCTCCTGAACCAGATACAGTGCAAAATGTACAGCCTCCATGTGCGACCGTACCATCTCGATTTGGACAATCAAAGCCTGCATCGATAGGAACTTTAAAAATCTTCTCCCCAAAAATCTGACGATAATAATCATTTAAAGTATTATAACGCTTTTTCATAGCCTATATTATAACACTTTCCCCAAAACAAACAAACTCTTATCACTTGTCGTAAACGTATTCTTAGCTATAAAAAAGCTGGGAGGACCCCAGCTCATTTTTCAATTACTCTTGTTTTCCTTGGAAACGCCATTCAAAGCGTTTTTTATCATAAAATGGATAGGTTGCGGCTGCGATAGCAAATGCTAGTAACCAACCTCCCAAAATGTCAGACGGATAATGAACCCCTAGGTAAATTCTTGAAAGTGCTGTTGTCAAAGCGATAACCACAACTAAAACCTGCAAGCAACGTTTGAGTGTCGTCTTGGTTAAATGTTGTTCCATAATCACAACCAAGCTCAAAGCAACAACCATGGTCGCCGCAGCATGCCAGCTCGGAAATGACGGTCCCATTGGCTTTGGAATGAGGTACTGAATACTTGGACGCGGACGATTATAAAGGTATTTAAAACCTGTTGAAAAAATGCCCATTAACACTAAATTCCCAGCTAGCAAAATAGCTTCTGCTTTCCACTTTTTCCAGAAATAAAATACAAAAGCGATGGCAAAGACATAAACAAAGATAAAAACTTCATGTCCAAAATTCGTTACGATTTTAAAGAAAGCTGTCGCATTGGCAGGAAGGTCGCCACGAACACTTGTTTGAATGCTTGAGTCAATTCCAACCAAAGTCTCTGGAAAGAATTTGACCAAATAGCCTAACATCATAAAAATGACAAGGAAAAATGAATATCCTACAAGATAATTTTGTTTATGTTTCATATTACAATACCTTTCTATCAAAATGTCGTAAGTCTATTATACCTTAGTTAGTTTTCAAATCCCAGATAAATCCTCGAAAAATCTGTGGCAAAATTGTCGGAATTTATCATTCTAAACAGTTTACAAAATCATCAAAAGGCTTCCAACCACAATCAGAAAACAACCAAGCGTTGACTTTAAAGTTAGCTGCTCATTTAGAAAAATGAAGGCTAAAATCAAGGTGATGACAACACTTAATTTATCTATCGAAGCTACTTTTGAAGCGTCGCCCATTTGTAAAGCACGATAATAAAATAACCAAGAAGCACCCGTAGCAAGCCCAGACAATATCAAAAACAACCAACTTTTTCGGCTAATATCACGAATACCACTCTGAGCATTTGTGATGAAGACTATTCCCCAAGCCATAAAAACCACGACAACTGTTCTGATAGCTGCCGCTAAATTTGAATTGACACCACTTATCCCAATTTTAGCTAAGATAGACGTTTACGCAGCAAATACCGCCGATAAAATCGCAAATAAAACCCACATCTATTTTCCCTCACTCCAATTAAAATTTACTTAAACTATACCATTTTTAAGTGTAAAGCAAGGGAGTGGGACAGAAATCGGTAATTTCGAAGAAATTCGATTTCGTCGTCCCACCCCAGCAAGGTTGAGTAGGGTTGTAAAAGCTGATTTATCAGCGCATTAGAACCCACTCAACTACTGCGCCTTGTAAATAATAACTATATAAATAAAGAAGCTGAACTTTTGTCACAGCCTTTTTCAACTTAATCTATTTTTAAAATTGGTTTAAGGCAACTATATAAAATAAAGAATGTCACCGAAAAGATAATCCCTTCAATTAGGTTAAATGGAATGACTATGGCAAAGAGATAGTTTCCCAAACCTAAAATAGCAGAAATATCAAAATTCGCAAATTTGGCATAAAGTGGCACAGCGTAAACATAATTAAGCACAAACATTGCCACGGTTAAGCCAAGCGTTCCCACGACTGATGCCAGTAGGTAATTTTTCAAGCTTGGTTTTTGGTTCCAAAGAATAGCTAGCGATACTACAAAAACACCTAGAGCAACGACATTCATTGGCAAACCAATAATCGTTGAAATACCACCGTTATTTAGCAAAAGCTTTAGCAGAGTACGAAGAATTAAAATTCCCAAAGCACTCTTCAAATCAAACATCACAAGCCCAACTAAAACAGGCAAAACCGAAAAATCAAACTGTAAAAAACTAGCTGACGAAATCAGTGGAAACTGAAGATACATCAGCAAAAAAGAAAGTGTTGATAAAATCGCAATATGAGCAATTTTACGCGTATTAGTCATTGTTTCAGGCATAAAAAAGTTCCTCCAATTTTCTCAAATTGAAAGAAGGCGTTCGAGTATGTGGTAGCATAACAAAAACAGCATAGCCAAACTCTTGGTCTTCTCCCATCCAGACTATACTGTCGGTTCTGGAATCGCACCAGATCAGCTGTCCTGCAGCTCGCGGACTTTAAATCACCCTCGTTCGTTTTCTAAACTAACTAAGTTGTTTAATCTTTTGCTTTCAGTCTAGGCGACAACCCACAGACACAACTGACCTTAGGCAAGGGAAGTCAACGACGAATAAAAGCAAAAGGCAGACAACTAGAGGCAAACACCGCCGGTCGGGAATTACACCCTGCCCTGAAGACAATTCTAGAATAGCAAAAAAACAGCATTCGTGCAATATTTTTCGCACAAAAACCTTGCTATTATCAAAAAAACAGCCATTTTGACTGCTTTCATATAATTTATTTTAATTTATCGTGTGCGTAAGTATGACTTAATTCTAAATTCGAAAAAGCTTGCTGACGAAGAGCTTCATAAACAACCATACAAACAGTATTTGATAAGTTTAGGCTACGAACGTGTTCATCATTCATCGGAATGCGAAGAGCTTTTTGAGGATTAGCTCGCATAAATTCTTCCGGCAAACCTTTATCTTCACGCCCAAAAAGGAAATAGTGTTGCTTCCCGTCGTTATAATTTTCATCAGAATACACTTTGTTGGCAAATTTACTAATCAAATGAACCTCACCATCGCATTTTTCCATAAATTCATCCAAACTATCATAAAATGTCACATCAAGTTTGTCCCAATAATCCAACCCAGCGCGTTTCATTTTACGGTCATCAATTGGGAATCCCATTGGACGAATAATGTGCAAAGGAGCGTTTGTCGCAGCGCAAGTTCTGGCAATATTTCCTGTATTTTGTGGAATTTGTGGTTGAAAAAGAACAATATGATCCATCGCTTTATTCGGTTCTTCGTGATAGTCAAGCTCTTCAATATTCATAACTTACCCTTTCATTTCGACATAAAAATAAACCACACTGCTCGGAGTCAAGCTCAGCAAACAATGTGGTTGGCGGCGATTCATTAACTTAAATCATAACAGGTTTGATTTAAACTAACGAATTCTTGATATTTATTATAACACTTTAAAACCTAAAGTCAACGCCTTTGACATGATTTTGTGACGTTTTTGCGTATTTTTTCAATATTTTTTGATTCTTTTCCTAATTCTAGCGCTAAGCCTTCTGTAAATGAGCTAACATAAAACTTACTAGCGCAATAAGTAACTGCATCAGGTACCATCATATAGCCACCTCTAGAAGAAACATTAATAAGTTGATCACCTTCACAGTCCTTATAATCCCTTACATATAAGCTAGATAGTATTGTCAATGCCTCAATATTTAAGTGTAACATTTCTAAAACTTTTTTAGATTTTGATGTTCTACACTATCATAGTTCCCAAAGCCAGCATTATTTATCCACGTTTTTATGTGATACGATTTTAAATCTTCGTAAAGTTTAAAAACATTATGACTTTTAGAAAGATCAACAACCTTAATAATCACATCTAATTCTGGAAAATGTGACAAAATAGTCTCGCGTAATTCTTCTAATTTTTCTTGACGTCTAGCAACTAAGATAAGGTTACTTCCTAGCTTTGCAAATTGTTTTGCTGTTTCTGCTCCAATACCAGAACTTGCACCAGTAATGCAAGTATAATCTTTTAGAATTTCCATTATTTTCATCCTCTCTGTACTTTTTTACTAAATATCATTGATAGTTTTTATGTCATAACTTCACCACATTACGCTCAGATTGAATCAAATCTCTTTGATGTAAAGTATTTTACATAGTAAAGTTAACTTTATGTCAAGGATGAATAATATTTTTTTATTAATGTGGTAGAATAGTCAAAAATATCAGAAAAGAAGAAATATATGACTCACTATTCTATTGGAGAATTCGCTAAAAAGACAGGGTTGCCTATATCTACACTTCGTTACTACGAACAAGAAAAACTTATTTACTCTCATAGAGAAAAAAATAATCGGAGATATTATAAAGAATCTGATATTGCATGGACTCAATTTATTATCAGATTTTAAAAAGCGGGGATGTCAGTAAAAAATATGCAAGAATATGCGAAGTTAAGATACCAAGGCGGCTCTACTATTCCTAAACGACTAGAACTCTTATTTTTACAACTTGATGAACTACACAGCCAACAGTCCGAAATTAACCAACATATCAATTTTCTTGAAAATAAAATAAAAACCTATTTAGGTATCAAGACTGATTAATCATTTAAGATAAAAAGCCCTAAAATTCAGGGCTTTATGCATTTATTTTTTCAAATGATAGGAATAAGTTGCGATGATAATATCTTCATACCAGCGTAGGTGAGCACATAATCGCAAGCTCATTTGGTTGTGAAGAACATTTTGCCAACTGTGTTTTGGAATAAATTTTGGAATAATCACCGTCATGGTGTGATTGTTTTTCTTGGCTTCCTGATTCATTTTTTGAACGAATGACATTGTTGGTTTCACAATATCACGGTAGTTTGATTCGATATTAACAAACGTTACGTCTGGGAAATAGGTCTTGAATTCTTGTTCAATTTCCAAATCTTTTTCACGGGTTTCTAACGTTGAGACGTGCATAGCAACAACGGTTTGACCAATACTTTTGGCATAATTAATGGCACGAATACTTGCTTGTGTGATATTCCCAACCAAAATCAAAACCGTATTGCCATCGTAATGAATATTTTTGACATCATCTGTTAAACGCAACTAAATGGCAACATTATTATAATGGTTCTTAATTGAATAAAATAGTATCATCAAGACCACGATAATTGGGAAGAATGGCCAGATTTCACCGATTCTAAAAATCAATAAAATCAAGATAATCAGATAACAAATGATTGCTCCTAAAATATTAGCAACTGAATATTTCAAATACCCTTTGCCAAATTTGCGTTTCCAGTGAATGACCATACCAGTTTGTGAAAGCGCAAATGGAATGAAAACACCAATTGTATAAAGTGGGATAAGGCGTTCTGTTGAACCATTGAAAATACAAAGCAAAACAATTGCTCCAACTGCCAAGGTAATAATCCCATTAGAATAGCCTAAATGAGCTCCTTTTTCCATGAAAAGGTGTGGCATATATTTATTTTTAGCCATGTTAAAAGACAACATTAGAAAGGCTGAAAAGCCAGTATTGGCTGCCACAGCTAAGATAAGAGCTGTTGATAACTGGAAAATATAGAAAAGCGCATTTCCGATTGCTGAATCGCCAAAGATTTTTTGAGCAATTTGCGCCAAGACAGTCACATGTGCTGACGGCAAAATGCCCAACCAATAGTTCAAGAAAGTGATCATGGCACCTAAAATGATTGACATGATAGCAAGCGTGCCAGCAGCATTTTTTTCCTTAGGCTTTTTGAAAAACGGCACCGCATTTGAAATAGCTTCAACACCAGTAAGGGAAGCCGAACCGCTTGTGAAAGCCCTTAGTAAAAGAATCAAAGATACTCCAGGAACAACTTTACCAACATGTGCTGTTGCACTATAAGCAAGGTGACCCGTTGCAATTTGAATACCACCATAACCAATTAAAAAAAGGATACTAACAATGAAAAGGTAAACTGGAATCATCAGAGATGTCGCTGATTCACGCAAACCACGCAAATTCATAAACATCAAAATCAAAACCAATACAATGGAAATTTCCAGATTAAATTCTTTAATAGCAGGAAAAGCTGATGTAATCGCATCAGCACCAGATGATACGGATACTGCTACCGTCAACATGTAATCAACCAAAAGACTACCACCAGCTATCAATCCCATACTTGGCGATAAATTTTCAGTTGAAACCATATACGCTCCGCCACCTTTTGGATAGGCGTGAATAACTTGTTGGTAAGAAATTGTCAAACTAGCTAACAATAGCAAAACCAATAATCCAATCGGTAGAGAACACCAAATAGCTGCCGCAGAAATCGTTGTTAAAACCAAGATAACTTGTTCTGGTCCATAGGCAATAGATGAAAGAGCATCGCTAACGCTTGTGATTTAGACAATAAATGTTCTTCATCAGACTCGCCAGCTGATTTTAATGGGTTACCGATAAAAACATTTCTTAACTTTTCAAGCATTGAAATTCTCCCCTTCTCATTTAGCAAGTATTTTGTAAAAATGTTATATAATTTTAACAATCAATGTTACCTTCTGTAAATTTTTCAAAAATACAGAATCTATCTCAACCATTCTTTTTAAATAGGAAAACAACTCTATAAAGAAAGGGCTTACAAATAATTAAATAGCTAGTATTTTTAGAAAAAAAAGTGTATTATGGGATTGATACATTTCGGAGGTAAGAATGAAAATAATTGTTGTAGGCGGAGGTAAGGTTGGTACCGCACTTTGTCGCTCTCTTGTTGAAGAAAAACACAATGTCGTCTTAATTGAAGAAAAAGAAGCTGTTTTAAAAAATATTACCAAACGTCACGATATTATGGGAATCGTTGGTAATGGTGCTAACTTTAAAATCCTTGAGCAAGCTGATGTTGCTAACTGCGATATCTTTATTGCTCTGACTGATAAAGACGAAGTTAATATGATTTCAGCCGTTCTTGCCAAACAAATGGGCGCTAAAGAAACGGTTGTCCGTGTTCGTAATCCAGAATACTCAAATACTTATTTCAAAGATAAGAATTTTCTTGGCTTTTCTTTGGTGGTCAATCCAGAATTGTTAACTGCACGTTATATTGCTAATACTGTTGACTTTCCAAATGCCCTTTCTGTTGAGCACTTTGTCAATGGACGTGTCATGCTGATGGAATTTGTGATTTCTGATGACAGTAAACTTTGCCACATGAGTTTAAGCCAGTTCCGTAAAAAATTCGGCAACATAGTTATCTGTGCTATCGAACGTCGTGGAAAATTAATCATTCCTGATGGGGATGCAACACTACAAACTGCTGATAAGATTTTCGTTACAGGAAATCGTATTGATATGATTCTTTTCCACAATTCTGTAAAAACCAAATCTATCAAAAACATGATGATTATTGGTGCTGGACGAATTGCATACTACTTGCTCAACATCCTTAAGAACACTAAGATGAATCTTAAGGTCATTGAAAATAATCCTGAGCAAGCTCAGATGTTCAGCCAAGACTTTCCAACCGTCCATGTCGTTCAAGGTGACGGTACAGCCAAGAGTGTACTCCTAGAAGAATGTGTAGAAAACTTTGATGCGGTCGCAACACTAACTGGGGTAGATGAAGAAAACATCATCACTTCCATGTTCCTTGAAACACTTGGCGTACGAAAAAATATCACCAAAGTCAACCGTACTAGCTTGCTTGAAATTATCGACACTAGCCAATTTTCAAGTATTGTCACACCAAAAAGTATTGCGGTTGATAGCATGATGCACTTCATTCGTGGTCGTGTGAATGCCCAAGACTCAAACCTTGATGCCATGCACCACGTTGCTAATGGTCGTATCGAGACCTTACAATTTGAAATTCGTGAAAATAATAAAATGGCAGGCAAGAGTCTCTCATCACTGAAATTCAAAGAAAATATTCTGATTGCTGCGATTATCCGCAAAGGTAAAACCATTTATCCAACCGGTGAGGATGTCTTTGAAGTTGGTGATAAGATTGTCGTCGTAACCTTCTTGAAAAACATCACGCGCATCTATGATTTGTTAGCGAGGTAAGTTATGAATAAAAGTATGGTTCGTTACCTCCTTTCAAAACTGCTCTTGATTGAAGCCTCTTTGATGTTGATACCTGTGATTGTGGCTTTCATTTATCATGAAGATATGCGCGTGATTAACAGCCTGGTCATCACGATTGGAATGCTTGTCATCATTGGACTTCTTGGAGTTGCTTTCAAGCCAAAAAATTACCATGTTTACACCAAAGAGGGACTCTTAATTGTTGCTCTATGTTGGATACTTTGGTCATTCTTTGGAGCGCTGCCGTTTGTACTTTCAGGACAAATTCCAAGTATCATTGATGCTTTCTTTGAAATGGTTTCTGGATTTACCACAACTGGTGCCACTATTGTACCTGATGTTGCCGTACTATCACACTCACTACTCTTCTGGCGAAGTTTCACCCACCTTATCGGTGGTATGGGGGTATTGGTGTTTGCACTGGCCATTATGGAAAATAGTAAAAATAGCCACTTAGAAGTCATGCGTGCTGAGGTACCTGGTCCTGTCTTTGGTAAAGTGGTTTCTAAGTTGAAAGAAACAGCGCAAATCCTTTATGTCATTTACCTCAGCATGTTTGCCATTTTAGTAGTTATTTTAATGATAGCTGGCATGCCTGCCTTTGACAGTGTCATCACAGCAATGGGCTGTGCTGGTACTGGTGGTTTTGGAGTCTATAATGATTCGATTGCTCATTACAACAGTTCACTAATCACAAATATTGTCTCAATTGCTGTACTCCTTTTTGGGATTAACTTTAACCTGTACTACTTCTTATTACTTCGTAAGTTTAAAGCATTCTTTAAAGACGAAGAACTAAGAACTTATATTGGGATTGTTGTGATTGCAACAGCCCTAATCTGGTTGAATGTTAGTGGCCTTTATCCAAGTACTGGAAAAGCTTTGGAAAATTCATTATTTGAAGTGGCTAACGTCATGACAACAACAGGATTTGGAGTGACCGATTTGACCGTTTGGCCTTTGTTTGCTCAGGTTATCCTGCTCTTTCTCATGTTTGTCGGTGGATCTGCTGGATCTACCGCTGGTGGGATTAAGGTCATGCGTACGCTTATTCTAACTAAAATCGCAAGAAATCAAGTGCTCTCAACCCTTTATCCACACCGTATCATGACTATTCATATCAACGAGCAACCACTTGATAAGGAAATTAAACACGGTGTCCTTAAGTATTTGACGCTTTACGTTTTCTTACTTCTAGGATTGACCTTGATGTTATCGCTTGATAATAATAACTTTATGGTTGTTGTCAGCGCAGCAACATCAACCTTTAACAACATCGGACCAATGCTCGGCACAAGCCAAACCTTTGCCATCTTTAGTCCATTTTCAAAATTACTCATGTCATTTGCCATGATTGCAGGACGCTTGGAAATTTACCCAATGCTGCTCCTCTTCATTCCAAAAACATGGTCTAAATATTAGTACACAAAAAGAGGAAAGCTTAGCTTTCCTCTTTCTTTTTACGATAACCTTTATTGCGTCGAAGCGTAAAATAATCAGGCACTGGATCATCCCCACCTTCTACAAAGGGATGGCAACGCAAAATCCTTGCCACTCCCATAATGACACCCTTTAGCCCATGCTTTTCAATCGCCACAATCATGTAATACGAACAGCTTGGTCGATAGCGACATGATGGAGGGGTCATGGGGGAAATCCGTTTTTGATACCATTTAACAAGTGCAATAAGAAGTTTTTTTATCATTTTTGTTTGTTAACAGCTAAATTATGTAACTGGCTGATTTCTTTTTTACTCAAACGACGTGATTCACCTGGGCGAAGTCCTGATAGATCCAAAGTTCCAAAGTTCGTACGAGATAATTTATCTACCAAAAGTCCAACTGATTCGAACATTTTCTTAACTTGGTGATTGCGTCCTTCATGAATGGTTAATTCAACCACTGAACGATTTTTCTCAGGATCTACCTTAATGATATTGTAGCGAGCTGGTTTTGTCTTTTTGCCATCGATAACAACACCACGTGTCAATGGGCGCAAGTTTTCCTTCGTTGCAATACCTTTAACACGCACCAAATAGACTTTGTCAATTTCATTACGTGGGTGAATCATTTCATCTGTAAAATCACCATCATTAGTCAAAATCAAAAGTCCAGTTGTATCCCAGTCCAAACGTCCAACAGGATAAATGCGTTCGGTAACATTTGGCAGCAAATCAACAACTGTTTTACGACCTTTTTCATCTGAAACACTTGAAATGACACCACGAGGCTTATTAAGAAGGTAATAAACCTTTTCCTCATTATAAATCGGTGAGCCCTCAACCTCAACAACATCGCCAGATTTGACCGTTGTTGCTAGTTCTGTAACCACCTTACCATTAATCGTTACCAAGCCTTTTTTGATAAGCTCCTCAGCTTTTCGACGACTAGCAACTCCCGCATGGGCAATATATTTATTAATTCTCATTCTCTTTCCTTTACTACATGCTATAAAATACCAATTGATTTTATTGTTATTTTACAGTATTTCGTTATTTTTAGCGACTGTCTAACCTTCTTCAGGCAAGCCAGAATTATCAAAAAGAGTCATTTCCTCATCAACCAACTCAATATTGGAAGCATCGATTAATTCACTCAAGTCGTTAATGCCCATGAAATCTAAGAAATAATCAGTTGTCGCATATAGATTTGGACGACCAATAACTTCTTTTTTCCCTGCTTCTGTAATCAGTCCCAAAGCCATTAGTTTGCTAATAGCACTGCTTGAATTCACCCCACGAATATCATCAACTTCAATACGTGTAATAGGTTGCTTATAAGCAATAATAGATAGAACTTCTAAACTCGCACGTGATAAACTTTGGTTAACAGTTGCCTTAGCAAACTCTCGTAGTAAGTCAGCAAAGATTTCCTTCGTTACAATTTTATAATTACCTGCGGTTTCAATCAGAAAGAGACTTGATGTCTCATCTGTTTCATATTTTTGGGCTAATTTTTCCAATTGTTGTTGGAGAGCTGTCGGTGTTAAATTAACCATACTAGCCAAATGTCGCAAGCTCAATCCCTCTTCACCTGCCACAAAAAGGAGGGCTTCAATCTGAGCTAAATAGTTCATGTAACTTCCTTTCTTAATCCTCTTTTGCTAAATACCTTCTACAAGATTTGACAGCTTAGCTAACACTTCGTAAAACAATGTCACCAAAATTTTCTTCTTGTTCAACCTCAACTTCGTGAACTTTGATTAATTCCAAAGTTGCCAAAAAAATGGTAATCATTTCAGGAAGTGTCTGGCATTCACGAAAAACGGTTGTCAACACTAGTTTTTTTGTCGCATTAAGACGTTCCACAATGATTATCATCATGTCCTCGATACGATAATCATCACGTTCGATAACTGTATTGCTATTTTTTAATTCTTTTTGTTTTTCAGCCATGACATGCGAAAACGATAAGAACAAATCCATGACCGTCTTATCGTGTGTTAACACAGCATCCTCAAAAATTAATTCTTGCTTTGGTTTTGAATAGAATTTAGCACGTTCGTCGTGCTGCGCTGACAGTTCCTCACTAATCGCTTTAAAGCGGCGATATTCCTCAATTTGGGCCAGCAATTCTTGTTCAGGGTCATTTTCTTCTGGCTCTGCCTCGACAACTTTTGGCAAAAGCTTACGGCTTTTAATCAACATCAGCTGACTTGCCATAACCATATATTCACCAGCCACTTCCAATTTCATGGCTTGCAAGGTTGAAATATAAGCCAAATATTGCTCAATAACTTCTACAATTGGCACATCATAAATATCCATTTGGTATTTTGAAACCAAGTGCAAAAGCAAATCCAGAGGCCCTTCAAAATCTTTTAACTTAATATCCATTATTTATAAAATTTCTCTAAAGTCACTGGACTTTTAAGGCCCAGATTACGACTAACCTCCAATATTGATTTACCTGCTGCTTTTTGATGTAAAATGTATTGCTGGCGAATTGCCTGCGCAGATAAGTAATCTAAATCCATGGTTGCTAAAAATGATTTTAGTTGATTGAAAAACCACTGACGTGAATAAGTTTTCCCTTGATTGTCAAAAAGATAAAGCTGATTCTCTGAAGAACTTGCTGCCACATAAGGCAATAATTTTTCAGGAAGCTCTAAAACCCTCACTAAACCAGCTCTTTGCATGCGCAAAACAGCAAAAGTCAAATCAAAATCAGCAACTTTTAACTGTTGAATGTCGCTTGGTGATAAACCAAGCTCAATCATCAAAAGCGCAATTAGCTGCCCTGTTTGACAATTCGTTTCCTGATAAAAAGAACGATAATCCAAAAGCGCTAGTTCAACTGGTTTTGGTGTTATTTTCTCTTTATTACTCAACTTGTAAAAATGGTTCAGTCGGTCTGTTTCGTATAAGAAATACAGAAACTGATTGACCGCTGAAATTTTTCGTTTTTTAGCCGAAGCTTTTAAAGGTGACAAAGAGTGTTCATACAATGCCAGCTTTTCTTTGCTAACTTTGCCATCAATAACTTCAACGAATTGTTGCAAATCGTAAAAATAGGCATTCTTTGTATTTTCAGATAAGGGCTTGCTATCAATAAAATCTTGGATAAAATCAATCATCTTTCGGAGTAATCGTGTAATAATCAGTGAAATCGTGTAAAAGGCTATTCACCGCCTTTAGAATCGATTTACGAGTAATAATGCCCAAAAACTGGTCATTTTTATCTAAAACAGGTAAAAATGGATAATCTACCAAAAGGTGCATGATATCCGTCAAATTCGACGTTTCACTAATCGTTTCCATTTTAGTATTTACCATTTTACCAATATCTATTTGAGCTAGTTCCCAGTCTGTCAGCTGATTTTTAGCCTGATAAGACATAATATCCGCAATACTAATGGTTCCAACATATTTTTTATCTTTGGTAATAACTGGAACACGCGAATAACCATTGTTAGCTAATAAAAGCATGGCATGGTCAGAATTATGAGTATCAATAAAAATAGCTAAATCCTCTGCTGGAATCAAATAATGTTCCAAATGACTGAGAAGAAACTCTTCAAATTCTTTTGCTATCATCTGTCAAATTCCTTAGAAAGTTCAGGGAAAAGGTCGTGATTACGTGTGTAATAATTTACCTTAATCTTATCATCAGTAATGTCAACTTTGGCATAGAGTTTTTCTTTCACATCACCACGTGGTTGTAAAACACTACCTGGGTTGATAAAGATTGTTTTGCCATTGCGCCAAGCTGCTGGACGATGTAGATGACCATAAAGGCAAATATCAGCATCCGCTTCTTGGGCAAATAAATCCAATCTATCCCACGTAAAATTAATATTATAAAGATGACCGTGTGTTTGTGCCACAACAACATCACCGAGATAAGTGATTAATCTTTCAGGATAACCATTGTCATAATCGCAGTTGCCACGAACCACCTTGATACCTTCCCAAATCGTGTCCGAACTTGGCAATTCAGAATCACCATTGTGGAAAATAGCATCTACTTCCCCTTGGTATTTTGTCTTAATATCATTGATAATCTCACGGTCGCCATGAGAGTCACTCATTACAATTATTGTTTTGTTTGCCATACTGGAAATGCCTCCATTAATTTCTTAACAGCCAATCCTCTGTGCGAAATATCATTTTTTTCTTCAGCAGTCAACTCAGCTGCGTGACGTCCAGTTTCACCGACCATAAACAATGGGTCATAGCCAAAGCCGTTATCGCCTTTTGCTTCCATTGCAATGTATCCTGGCCAGTCAGCTTCAACAACTAAACTGTCTTTGTCTGGTGCTGCAACCACCAAAGTAGTATGGAATTGTGCAGAACGGTCTTTATGGTCAAATACCATAGCCAACTCATGAAGTAATTTGGCATTATTTGATTCATCTGTCGCATCTGGTCCAGAAAAACGAGCTGACCAAACCCCAGGAAGTCCACCAAGAGCATCAACTTTCAATCCTGAATCATCTGCCAAGACCATTTTTCCTGTCAATTTTGAAATGGTTTCAGCTTTCAAACGTGCATTTTCCTCAAAAGTCATGCCAGTTTCTTCAACTTCTGGTAAATCAGGATAATCATTAAGATTTTCAACCTTGATACCGATTTTTTCAAACATCTTACGGAATTCTTTGGTCTTGCCTTCATTACGTGTTGCAATCAAAATCGTATCACCAAAGGCAGTTTCAGAAGTTTGTCCAAAGAAAGCCGATGCTTCAACACCATTTTCTGGCAAATGAACCAAGAGCAATTGTTCAGCTTCCGTAACAATCACTGCTCCCGCACGTTGTGTCACTTCAAGCTTGCGATTTGTTTCTTGATTAATCATATCAGCGACAAAACGAATCAATTGAAAATCTGATGATTTTTTCACAACAGTCACATTATAACCATTTCTATCATCGGAATGACAATCTCCGTGGCAATTGCCACAACACTTGCTTGTGTTCAATTTAGCCAGTTGTTGACTTAATTCATACACGGCATCATCGCAAACATTTCCTAAACCTGAAATGGCATTAAATCCGCCCCATTCACCAAGAAACCAATTTTCTGCATCTTTATACTCATAAATTTTATCAGTCATTTATTACAATCCTATTTCTATTTGTTCAGCTTTTTCAAATCAACGTGTTGCACATCAATATCTTTAGCAAGCCAATTCACAGCAATTTCTTTGAAACTCTGGCTACTTGCTGTTGTGTAAAACGCATGAGTCACGTCATCTTGTGTACGACTGCGATTAATTTCAAAGTAATTTAACAAAACCGATACATCACGAATACATTCAGCCCCACTATCAATAAGTTTGACATTCGGTCCCATTACGTTTTGAATAATCGGACGAAGCAAAGGATAGTGTGTACATCCGAGCACTAATGTATCGACTTTACCAACAAGCGGTGCTAACGTTTCATAAACAACTTTTTTAGCAACACTTGATGTCATTTCGTTAGATTCTACAAGAGGAGCAAATTTAGGACAAGAGAGGCTTGTAACGTTCATTTGCGGTGCCAATAATTTTATTTTTTGATGATAAATATCCGACTTGATTGTCATCGGCGTTCCAATCACACCTATCTTTCCATTACGAGTTGATTTAATGGCTGCGCTAGAACCTGGCAAAATAACTCCCAAAACAGGAATATCCAACTTTTCCTTAACTTCTTCCCAAGCGACTGCTGTTGCGGTATTGCAAGCAAATACAATCATCTTAACATTTTGTGTCAAGAGAAAATTAACCAATTCCCAAGTGTATTCACGAATCTGTTCAGCAGGTCTAGGACCGTACGGCGCTCTAGCCGAATCTCCAATATATACAATTTCTTCATGTGGCAGCTGACGCATTAACTCACGTACAACTGTTAATCCACCAACTCCAGAATCTAAAAAACCAATTGGTCTATTATCCATAGAATCTTCTTTCTAATCATGGACTTAGAAAAAACTCAGTTGGTGAGCCAACTGAGTCATTCATTTCTGAGCTCTGTGCTCGAAAATCTTAGCCAAAAGACTGACTTTTTGGAATATCAACGACACCAATCACAGCAATTGACAATTATTTTTTCAAACCAAAGCTTAAAGATTATTTTTTAGCTTTTGCTGCAGCTGCTTTTGATTGTTTGATAATGTTACGATAAGTTTGTTGAATCTTAGCTTCGCTAGGTTTTTGACCCATTTGGCTCATCATTTCACGGATCGCATCAGGCGTTAAACGTGGGTGTTCACCAATTTCCTTTTCAAACTGTTTACGAGCAATAAAAACGCCGCCAACAAGGCCACCAAGAAGGGCAACCAAAACTAACAAAATCCAAAGAAATGTTGTCATGAATATTTTTCTCCTAAGTTTTTCTACAACATCATTATAGCAGAAATAGAAATAGTTTACAAATTCTTGGATGGTTTTTATCAAATGAATTGTAAGTCTTTTTAACTAAAAAGCTTACTAAATTTCTGTTTATCTTTTCATAAGTTGATAAGCTGGCATTTACCAGCATGAAAATGCAACCAAAAGTAGTAAATGAGTAGTATATATAAGCTCCGATATTAACAAGCCAGTCTTTTCAGCTCCACTTTTTCAGACTGAAATGTACCGTGTGCGTCACAGCAAAGTGTCATGGTTATGTTAGCGTGTCCCATGAGATATTGGAGAGTTTTTGAGTTCATTCCTCTGTTTGTCATATTCTACAGTAAGTATGTCGGAATGAATGTGGTGTGATGTTCAGTAACTTGTCCGTGTGATACTTGTTATACTTGTTAGTCAGTTCTCGCACCAGCCCCTCATATCCAACGGGTCATTTTTCAGTAGTCCTCTTGATATTCTTTCCTTGACTATTCTTCTTGTCATAGATCTGGCAGACTGTCATTTTACCGCCGACTGTGTCGATACCATCGTTACGTTTTTTATCTGTGCTTCTTTTTCCCTCAATGATATACCATCACGCTTCCCAGCAGGTGTCTTTTTAAGGTCTGGTACGACATACCAAACACATACTTTGAAAAATCTTCTAACTGTCTTTCTTCATAGTCGGCAGGGTTCAGTCGTTTCATTTCCTGCCACACCTTACGCTTGTAAGAGGGCAGGTCGGAAATGTATTCACAACCGACATTTGCCTGCATATCCTTAAAAATATCGTTCATTTCATCACTCCAATCTGAAATTTAGGTAAGAAAAAAGCAGCCAATCCTAAGACCAACTGCTTTGTGTGTATGGATATAAAATTGTTTCTAATCTTGAATAGGTATCCAAATTTCAATAACTGAATTAACACTATTCCAATGAAAACGATAATCGTATTTTTCAAAGTGTAGGATAATATCTTTTATAGGAATATACGATGTACTAGGAATAATTTCTTGATAAATCTTGCCATAAGTTTCATATATTTTATTCATAGCACCAATATGTTCCACAACCAAATATTTATAAGACGGTATTTCTTTATACAGAAAGCCCTCTGGGGTAATGGTTCTTTGGGGAATAGAACAGAAATAATAAAGTTTTCCATTTCTTCTTTCCATAAAAGCATATTTTTCCCAATTTCCCGATTGTGAAAGATACGCTTTTTTCAAACTACTATTAAAAAATAAATAAGAATTGTCATTCCTAATCGCTCCTTTGATTTTACCAAACCACTTAGTCAATATTATTTTTCTAACTGTTCTTGCACAAATTTAATGCTATTTTGAATATATTCTTTCTCTTTTTCTGTTGCAACTTCTTCTAATTGTTTAAACAAAGCAATACATTCATTTCGTTTACCTAATACATTAAATGCAGCTGCAATATTGAGATACCATGTCATTTCATCTATCATATCTTTAGGTTTCGTATCTATTGCAAGAAGTTTTTCTAAAAAGAGTTCTCCATTTTTATTTTCGTGATATTCTCTTACAATATCATTGTTCATTTTTCTAAACTGACGTCCTCTCCGCATTAAAACAAAGAATACAGTAAAGAAATAAACAATAGTAATAACGGCAATACCACCAATAATGCCTAAAAAGCCAATTGTTGATTTTTCATAGGGAATTACTATGATCTCATAAGATAGTAGTAGTCCCGCCCAAAATAGAAAGACTAATCGGATAAGCCATTTATCTCTTTTTTCATATATTGCTCTTTTATTTTTTAGATTTTCGGGTTCGTAAATCATTTTATTTCACTCCTTTATTGCCAAGAATTTGTTTCATTGTTCTGATTTTGTTTCTTCCATTCCTTATAATCTTTTTGCGTTTTTTGTTGTCTTTTAACATCTGCCATTTTTTCTAAAATTACTTCTACGTCTGGTTGACTGTGCTGTTCTGGTAGAGAATAGAAAACAAGGTTATCATCGCTTGTATATACTGAAATAGTAAAATCATGCGAATAATCACTACAACCATTTAATAGTCCTAGACAAAGCACGCTTGCTATAACACCTAATAAAAATTTTTGGGAACTATATACCAGTTTACACTAGACACAATATATAGTGCTTACGAGAATATCAAAAATACAATATGTTGTTGGTGGTGTAAACTGGTATATAGTTCCAAAATTTTTTATATCGCATAATCGCCACCTCTATGTGCATTGATGATTTAATACAGTTCTACAAACTGGAAGTTGTCTATTCATTTTTCGTAATAGTATCAACGATTTCTTGATATTCTTCATCTGTTAATACTTTCGCCCATAATCCATAGTGAACTTCATCAAATTCTTCATAAAATATAGCATCATTCGACTGGGTAACAGGATATAATGCAGGTCTATCTTCGCCCAGCACACGATAGGTTGCAAGATTGCATAAAATGCCTTTGTAATATATTTTCACTTTGCATTCCTCCACATACAATTCTAATTTACACGTATGAAATACAGACTTATAATCTTACCATTCATTTATGGCATATAAAATAGCAAGTCTTACATTTTTTAATAACTCAGAAGACAGTGTTTCGTATTCTTCGGATAACCCTTTTTTGGAAGCCATATATGCTGGGCTATCATTCCACGAACCCATTGCTCCAAAAACATCCGAAACACTTGCAGCTTCGAACATTTGAAGATTTTGTTGTGGTATTGGTGGTAAGCTATAACCATATTTTTCATCTGGATACTCGTTACAGCCATCTAAAAGGTTTATTGCAGAAGTAAAAATAGTCGCAAAATTTTCACACTCTATTTTTTCAGCCAATTCTTTAATTGATAATAATACATCACGAAATGAATTAATGTTATTCTCAAAACTTGGTTTCTTTGATGGTGGGTTAATCCATTCATGCTCTGAATATAAAATATTCCATTTTTTTAGCACAGAGTCAAATTGCCAATCAGCAGTAAAGTATGTTATCCTTCCACTTTTGAAAAAACATAAAATGCAACTTTCTGTTGTATTTGAAAATCCTAAAAATTGTCTATCCTTCACTGAATATGGACATAGCAACTTTATATCCTGTATCCCATTTTTCTTTATTTGTTCAAACCATAGTGAAACATTAGAAGCAATATATTTTTTTGTCTTTAAAAATTTCTTTTGAGGTAAAAAAACAAATTCAATTTTATTCTCGTATTCTAATGGTGAAAATCTTATTGGTTCTGATAGTTGTAACGCTTTTTTGCTCGCTGCTACAATAGATGCAATTTGAAACATTTGTCCGTTTTTCATACCCATATTATAGCAGTTCCATATATCCGCTGCAATGAAAAACTATTCAGCAAGCCTATTTTTTCGGTTGTCCCTGCGGTGTAGGGGGCTGTGGATTGCCTGCGTTCTGGTTGTCTTTATTCTTCAACACAATATCCTCTGCCTTTTCATACCAGTCCACATCTGCACCCGTATAGGTTTTTCGTGATACCGTATCAGCTACGGGATTGGCAAGTTTTACCTTTTATTCGTACTTAAAATACTTTTCGCCAGCTTTGATTGTCAATGGATAGGTCATTTTATATCCTGCTAGCGCGGATAATCAGATTTTTATTATATTTTTAACTAAAAAACACCCGCTTTATGCCAATCGATACTTTGATTACACAAACGAGTGCTTTATGGTATTATTTAGTTATCAAAATCAAATCCTTCGATAGTTGCGAAGTAATCTTCTGGTGTTTCTGCACGGCGGATTAAGCGAGCACCACCGTCTTCTTGATAAAGGATTTCAGCCGAGCGTAGGCGACCATTGTACTGATACCCCATTGAAAAACCATGCGCACCAGTATCATGAACCACAAGCGTATCACCAACACGCGCTTCTAGCAATTCACGCTGTTTTGCAAATTTATCATTGTTTTCACAAAGTGAGCCGACAACGTCAACCACTTCAAGTTTGCCATTAGGATTAGACACGTTAGTGATATGATGATAAGCATCATACATGGCAGGGCGCATCAGGTTAACCGCTGACGCATCAACCCCAATATAAGTTCGATAAGTTTGTTTACGATGACGAACTTTGGTTACAAGTAAACCATGCGGTGCCAACATAAAGCGACCAAGTTCGGTGAAGATTTTGACACCACCAAGTCCAGCTGGAATCAATACCTCATCAAAGACACGATGAACACCTTTACCAATCACAGCAATGTCATTTGGTTCTTGTTCGGGACGATAGTTGACCCCAACACCACCAGACAAATTGATAAAGCTGACAGCCACACCTGTTTTTTCTTTAACCTCAACTGCCAATTCAAATAATTGACGCGCCAATTCAGGATAGTAATCATTTGTGACTGTATTTGAAGCAAGAAACGAATGAATACCAAAGTTTTTGACGCCTTCTGCCTTCAAATCTTTGAACCCTTGAAGCAATTGGGCTTTAGTCATCCCAAATTTAGATTCTTCGGGGGTATCCATAATATCTGTTTCAAGAGCAAAAACACCTCCTGGATTGTAACGAAGCGAAACGGTTTCAGGAAGCCCAGCCACTTCTTTCAAGAAAGCAATATGCTCATAAGCATCAAGATTAATCGTTGCCCCGATTTCTTTAGCATATCTAAATTCATGCGCAGGAGTATCGTTCGATGAAAACATAATATCGGTAAAACCAAGCTTGTGACTCATCAATAATTCCACTTCTGTCGCATAATCCACACACAATCTTCCTCTTGAAGAATCTTCAAAATCGCAGGTGTCGGTGTTGCCTTAACCGCAAAATACTCCTTGAACCCCTTATTCCAAGCAAAAGCTTTGCTTTGTTTAAGGCGCGAGCTTTTTCACGAATACCCTTTTCATCATAAAGGTGAAATGGCGTTGGAAATGCATCAGTAATTTTTTAGAGCTCTTCAGCTGAAATAAAAGGTGTTTTCATATTTATCCCTCGAATTTTCAAAATATTAGGACTGTTATAACACAAAGCGCCAAAATCACCAATGGAAATCCCCTAAAAATAAAAGAATCCGATACAGATTTAACTGTACCAGATCTTTTTTCATCATATTAATCGTCACTTTCAAAAATACTAAGCAAACTCAAGAACAAGTTAATAAAATCAAGGTAAAGACTTAATGCCATTGAAATTGCCCAGCCGTCACCAACATTACCACCAGTGCTCTCATAAACACGTTTAATCATTTGATTATCATAAGCAATCAAACCAGAGAAAATCAAAACTGAAATGATACTAATGATATAACTCATTGTGCCTGAACCAATAAACATATTGACCAAACTAGCAATAATGATACCAATCAACCCTGCCATAAGTGCCTTAGCCATTCCAGACAAATCTTTTTTAACAAAAGTTCCGATAACAGCCATAACACCAAAGACTAAAGCTGATGAAACAAAGGCTTGAACAACCGTTGTTTGCGTGTATGCCACAATAACAAAACTAAGCGTAAAGCCATTTAATGCCGAATAAAATAGAAACAACGGTAAAGCAGCAGGCGTATTTTTACGAGCAGCATTACTAGCTAAGAAAACCAAAGCAAGCTCTAAAAAGATAGCAGCATAATAAACAAATGGATGGTAAACAATAATATTAATCATGTTATCAGTAAACACATATAGCATCAAAAACGATACCAAAGCTGATAACCCAATTCCAACTCCGACCAAACCGTAAATCTTGGCAAAGAAACGATTCAGTGCACTATCTGTCTGTGTGTAAATAACATCGTTATGATTCATGAAATCTCCTCTCTTACTATTAGAAAATCCTTCTAAACTCAATCCATTCTAGCGATGATTGCTAGGTAAAATTTTACGACTGTAACGCTTTCTCTTATTAAAACGATTACGAAATGGGGTAATGGCTTCTTTGACAGCCCAATATTTATCCACCATTGTCACGATATAACCTTCTTTATAACGTGGTGGAGCAATTGTTGCTCCCCACATATGCTTCAAGATAATATCTTCCTCACGTTTATTTAGTGTAGTCAATTTTCTGGCATTACGCACAGCAATTCTCGGATGTACCCAAGCATGGTCTTTATTAAATTTCGTTTCTCGCCAATCGTAATAAAAGAAATCGTGTAAAAGTCCTCCACGCGCCGTGGATTTTTCATCCCAACCAAATTTTTTGGTAATCTTGTAGCTCGTATAAGCCACATTAATAGAATGTTCCATACGCGTCGAATAGTGATGCTGTGGAATATTATCTAATTTTTGAAAACGAGGGTGTTTGATAAGATGACCAACAAGCTCCATAAATTCTTTATCTTTTTTATATGCTTCCATACAGAACCACCTTCTTTCATCCTAATTATAGCATATAACCTTAAATTAGACTGAAAACAAGTTCTCAAAAATTACTTTTCTTGCACCACATTTTTCAAATTAAATCAACTGAAAAAGGACAATTCCTGTCGCCACAGCAACATTTAAACTTTCTGCTTGCCCAGGCATAATAATATGTGCCAAAATATCAGCTTGCTTTGTCATTAACTCTGAAATACCATTTCCTTCATTTCCCATGACAAGCGCAAAATCGCCATTATGCTCAACGGTCTTGTAATCCACAGACTCTTTAGAAAGCGTTGTGGCAATCAGCGGTACAGCAAGATTTTGTAGCTTCTGACAAGCCTCATACACATCAGTACGCCAAATCGGTAAATGAAAATGACTCCCCTGCATGGAACGTAGTGTTTTTTGATTGTAAATATCAGCTGATTTTTCTGAAATCAAAACACCGTCCAAACCAGCAGCATCTGCCGTACGAATCATTGTTCCCACATTCCCTGGGTCTTGAACATCTTCCAGTACCAAATATCGCCCTGCTTTTAAATCCGCTAAAGGCAAACTCGGCATAGCAAGTTCAGCAATGATACCCTGCGGTGTCTTAGAATCCGTTAATTCTTTTAAAACCTCAGGCGTTACATACGTTACCATTGAAAAATGGCTGACGCGATCAGCATAGTCCTCAAGAACAAAAATATTTAAAAATTCTGCCCCTGCTTTTTCCGCTTCTTCAAAAAGATGCCAACCTTCAATTAGATAAGAATGGTCACGATACTTTTTTTTCAATAATTTTTTAGTCTTTTTAATGAGATTATTCGATTTTGAGGTTATAATAGTCATAAGAAGATTATAGCATATAAAAGGAGGAAAGTGAGATGAAAAAAGTACGCTTAATTGTCTCAGGGCGTGTTCAAGGTGTCGGATTCCGTTACTCAACTTATGCCCTCGCCCTTGAACTCGGGGATATTTATGGTCGCGTTTGGAATAATGACGATGGCACCGTAGAAATTCTCGCTCAATCCGAGGACTCAGCTAAAATAGCTAAATTCATCCAAGAAATTCGCAAAGGTCCTTCACAATGGTCAAAGGTTACCTATGTTGATGTTAAAATTGCTAATTTCGAAGATTTCACTGATTTTCGCATTGCCAACTAATACACAAAAAAATAAGACCACAGATGTATTGAGAAATTACCCAAAAAACAGTAAAATAGTAGGGTATTATAATAAAAGGAAATAATCTATTGAAAAAGAAACTAAATCGTGTCCTCTTTTCAGGACTTAGCTTATCATTATTGTTCTTACTAACTGGTTGTGTCAGTCGTGATTCAAGTGGTAATCCTACTGGTACTATCTGGCACATTCTTGGTGAACCAATGGCAAAACTTATCCAATGTTTTGCTAATAATGTTGGACTTGGCTTTGGTTTAGCCATTATCTTAGTAACTATTATTGTTCGTTGTATTATTCTACCGCTCGGACTTTACCAATCTTGGAAAGCAAGCTATCAATCTGAAAAGATGGCTTACCTTAAACCAATCTTTGAACCAATCAATGAGCGTATGCGTAATGCAACAACACAAGAAGAAAAATTAGCTGCGCAAACAGAATTGATGGCTGCCCAAAAAGAAAATGGCATCAATATGCTTGGTGGTCTGGGATGCCTCCCACTTCTCGTCCAAATGCCATTCTTCTCAGCAATGTATTTCGCTGCGCAATACACACAAGGTGTCTCTGAAAGTACTTTCTTAGGAATCAACCTTGGTACACGTAGTGTCCCTCTGACAGCTGTTATCGCCGTCTTGTACTTCTTCCAATCATGGTTGTCTATGCAAGGTGTCGCTGAAGAACAACGTGCTGCTATGAAAGGTACGATGTACGTTATGCCACTTATGATGGTATTCTTCGGCATGAGTATGCCAGCAAGTGTTCTCCTTTATTGGTTAGTCGGTGGTTTCTTCTCAATTATCCAACAAGTGATTACTATGTTCATCATTAAACCAAGACTTCGTAAGAAAATTGCTGTTGAATTTGAAAAAAATCCACCAAAAACTTACAAATCAAAAGCTCGTAAAGACGTAACACCAGCTGCTAACAATGCACAACTTAGCAACAAACCTAAGAAAAGCAACCGCAACGCTGGTAAACAACGTAAACGTAAATAATTAAACCAAAAGGAACAGGAAGTAATGAATAGCTCCCTGTCAAGTAGACAGTGAAATAATAAAATGATTAAGCAACCTGATTCCTGAATTCAAAAGGAGTTAGGTTGTTTAATTTTTCTTGATACCGTTGTGTGTTGTAGAAATC